>NZ_JAKSXU010000132.1:0-73134 GCF_022829325.1 Methylobacterium sp. J-092
GGTCCGCGACGGCGCGGGCGCGGCGCTGCGCTCCGGCCTCGGATTGCCGGCGGGCACGCCCGTGACGCTGCAGTTCGCCGACGGGCTCGTGGCGGCCAGGACCGAGGGGGAAGCGGCCGCACCCGCGCCGGAGGGCGCCCCGCCGGCGCGGAAGCGCGCCCCGCGCCGGGCCAAGGCCGCGCCGGCCGCACCCGCGCCGACCGCCGCGCAGGGCTCGCTGTTCGAGGCGTAGATCCCGACGACAAAAGACCCGGCGATCGCGCGGGCTCAGCCCGGCCGGCGGTAGTGGTAGCGCAGCAGCTCGGTGCGAAATCCGAGACCGTCGTAGAGCGCGCGGGCGGCTTCGTTCACGGCCACCACCTGGAGGCAAGCGCCGGTCGCGCCGTTGGCGCGGGCCCAGCGCATCAGGGCGCCGACGGTGCGGCGGGCGTGGCCCTGCCCGCGCAGCCGCTCCGGCGTCGCGACGGACTCGATCACCGCGAGCGATCCGCAGATCACCGCGTAGCCCATCGAGGCGGTCTCGCCAGCTCGCTCCAGGGCGGCGAAGGCGCGGGGGCCGCGGATGCGGCCGGTCATCGCGGCGTAGATCGCGGCGGCCTCCGCGCCCGCGCCGGCAAGCCGGGCGCGGAGCGCGAGCCAGCCGGCGTCGGGCGCCGCCATCAGCCGCACGCCCGGATCGAGCCCGGCCGGCACCCCGTCGAGGGCGGCGAACAGGGTGAGCGCATGGCCTTCCGCGCCGTAGCCCCGGTCCGCGAGCGGTTGGTCGAGCTCCGGCGCGAGGCTGACCACCCGCACGATCGACGGCTGGCCGAGCGCCGCGTATTCGCGCTCGCAGGCCGCGATCGCCGTGGCGGCGGGCCCGCGCGGCCCGCGGGTGGGATTGAGCGAGTTCGTCCGCCGGGTCGGCCCGCCCGAGGCGCGCAGCAGCCATCCGTCGAGGTGATCTTGACGGGTCGCGGGCCATGCGTCGCGGCAGGCCGCTTCCGCCGTCCAAGCGAGGTCGTCGTGCTGTGACATGCCTTGTCCGCGGGCTGCCGGGGGGCGGTTCCTATCACGGACGGAGGCGGACCCGACCGCCCAGACTCTTAACGTGTGGTTGTATCGACGAAGTCGAAACCGTATGTGAATTGTTGCTCGACGTTTCCGATCCTCATGACACCTTTGGCAGGCCGATGGAATTCGACGGCATCGACGAGAGAGGACATGCGGCGGAAGAGCTGCATGCCGCCCTCCAGGCGTCGGGCGTCGTCGGCACCTGGGACTGGAACCCGGTCACGCGTCGCGTGCGCTACGACCGGGGGGCCGCCGAGCTCCTGGCGGGCGACGCCGCTTTGGCCGGGCGCGAACTCGAGTTCGACGAGGCGGTCGCCGGCATCCACCCCGACGACCTGCCGTGGATGACAACCGAGGTGCAGCGCGCGATGCGCGTCGGCGGCCTCGTGCTGGCGGAGTACCGCGCCGGGATGCTCTCCGGGCAGCCGCGCTGGGTCTTGAGCCGCGGGCGGGTCTTCCACGATCCGCATGGCCGGCCCGTGCGCAGCACCGGCATCCTGATCGACATCACCGAAGGGCGGAAGGCCGAGGCTGGCTACGTGGTGGCCGCGCCGGATCCGGAGCAGGAGGCGCCGCTGCTGCGCGCCGCCGACCTCTGCATCGCGCTGCACGCCGCGGTCGCCGAGAGCGGGTCCGAGGCCCTGCGCGGCATGACCGACCGGCTGCTGTTCCAGATCGGCCGCGAGATCGCGCAGGCCGAGCGCGAGGCCTCCCGGCACTGATGGCGTCGGCCCGGCAGGTCTGCGCTTGGCGGGTCCGCGCCGGGCGGGCTTGACGGCGGCGATGGGGTTTGCGACGCGCCCGGCGATGCCGCGCCCTGCGGCACGCGTCCTGCCTGAGGGCGCGCGTGCCGCGACCAGGAGAGACCCGTGACCACGACGATCGCCAGCGACCAGCTGCTCCACCTCGTCTTCGGCGGCGAGCTCGAGGACATCGAGGGCATCCGGTTCAAGGACCTCGCCGGCCTCGACATCGTCGGCATCTTTCCCGACTACGCCTCGGCCAAGGCGGCGTGGCGCGCCAAGGCCCAGGCCACCGTCGACAGCGCGCAGACCCGGTACTTCGTCGTCCACCTCCACCGCCTGCTGGAGCCGTAGGGCGCCGGCTGTGCAGAGCGCGGGCCGGCGCGGCGCCGGCCATTGTGACGGTTCGACCGCGCTGATAAGAGCCCGATCGACGCGGATGCCGACGGGCCTGTCGATCGGCCGGTCGTTCCAGGTCTTCAGGACGTGTCTCGGCCCGAGACCCCAAATGTTGAGCCCGCAGGCATGAAGTCTTCGATCAAGATCATCGCCGGCAATGCCAGCCGGCCCTTGGCGGAGGCGATCGCCGGATACCTGGAACTGCCGCTCGCCAAGTGCATGGTCCGGCGCTTCGCCGACATGGAGATCTTCGTCGAGATCCAGGAGAACGTGCGCGGCGAGGACGTCTTCATCGTCCAGTCGACCTCCTACCCGGCCAACGACCACCTGATGGAGCTGCTGATCATGATCGACGCCGCGCGCCGGTCCTCGGCGCGGCGCATCACGGCGGTGATCCCGTATTTCGGCTACGCCCGGCAGGACCGGCGCACCTCCGGCCGCACCCCGATCTCGGCCAAGCTCGTCTGCAACCTGATCACCGAGGCCGGCGCCGACCGGGTGCTGACGCTCGACCTCCATGCCGGCCAGATCCAGGGCTTCTTCGACATCCCGACCGACAACCTGTTCGCCGCCCCGGTGATGGTGCGCGACATCAAGGAGCGGCTGACGAGCACCGACCGCATGGTGGTCTCGCCCGACGTCGGCGGCGTGGTCCGCGCCCGCGCGGTCGCCAAGCGCATCGACGCGTCGCTGGCCATCGTCGACAAGCGCCGCGAGCGCGCCGGCGAGTCCGAGGTGATGAACATCATCGGCGACGTCGAGGGCCGCTCCTGCATCCTCGTCGACGACATCGTCGATTCCGGCGGCACCCTCGTCAACGCGGCCGAAGCCCTGCTCAACGCCGGCGCCAAGGAGGTCTCGGCCTACATCACCCACGGGGTGCTCTCGGGCGGCGCGGTCTCGCGCATCGCCGCCTCCCGGATGAAAGAGCTGGTGATCACCGACTCGATCCAGCCGACGCAGGCCGTCAAGCTCGCCCGCAACATCCGCGTCGCGACGATCGCCCCGCTGCTCGGCGAAGCCATCGGCCGGACCGCGACCGAGGCCAGCGTGTCGAGCCTGTTCGACTGACACCCGCGCGTCCTCCCTCCCCCTACCCGTCCCGTCCCCGCACGAAGCCCCGCGAGATCAGCCGGCTGCGCTCGCGCGCCCGGCGGTCGGCTTCGAGCAGGTCGGAGAGCGCGTCGGCGATGACGCAGCGCAGGGCGAGGTCGGCGTCGCCCGCGCTGGTGAGGAGGTAGGCGCGGGCGATGTCCTCGACCGGGCAGCTGGCGGGCGGCAGGTCGGCCCGGCGGGCGGGAGCGGAGGCGACGGGCATGGGGTGCGACTCGTTTGAGAACATAACGAGAACACACCAGATTGGTTAAGGTTCGGTCAAGGGGTCGCGGAAGGGGTCGCAGACGGGGGCGGCTCGCCCGAGCCGGGATGCGGCCCCATCCGCCGGCGGTCGTGCTCGATCGCGAAGACGTGGGCGTAGAGGTTGGCGACCCAGCGCCGGCCTTCCACGGTAAGGTCGAGGGCGCGGATCGCGTCGCCGATCACCGGCTCGACCTTGCCCCAGAAGAAGCTCGGGTAGCGCTCGGCCAGATCCGCCGGGTCGGCGTAGCCGAGCGGCTCGCACAGGCCCGCCTCCTTCAGCTCGTGGAACAGCGCGTTGAGCTTGCGCGGGTAGAGCGGATCGCCGAGCTGGCCGATGAGGTCGGCCGCGCGCATCAGCCCGGCCTCCGTCGCGGTCTCGGCGTGGTCGCCGTCGTCGGGCACCGGGAAGCGCGTCAGCTCGATGGCGCGGGCCACCCGGCCCGCGTCGACGAACTCGTGGTCGGAAAAGCGCTCCCACACCGCGATCTTCGAGCGCTCGACGTGGTGCGCCGTGAGCCCGGCATCCGAGGCCCCGCGCGGCAGCCCGACGGTGGTGCCGGCGCGGTCGATCACGAACCGGGTGCGCGTGTCGCCGGCGCAGACGCCGCGGACGTAGCCGATGTCGTGGTAGAGCGCGGCCAGGATCGCGTGCAGCCAGTCCCGCGGCGACACCCCCTGCGCCACGAAGCGCCCGCGCAGGATGTCCTGGGCGACCAGGGTCACCAGAGTGGTGTGGTAGGCGTCGTGATACAGCGCATCGCTCTGCACGATCCGCTCAATCGTCAGCCGCGCCGACTCCTCGATCACCTCGACATAGCCCGGCTCCCGGCTGCCGAAGGTGCGCCGGTAGACCAGGGCGAGGTGCTCGCCGAGGGCGTTGGCGAGGAGCTTTGTGGCGTCGAGCATGGGAGGCTCCGCGAACCGCCGAAGGTGATCGTAGTGCCTTGAAGCCATCCGGCTACGCACTCACGTCACTTATAGCCTTAGACCAGCACATTGTGAGTGCGGTGAAAGGCGCCGCGGTGCACGGGAATCTGGCGAGGGACTATCGACAGTTCACCCACCGGTGCTGCGGACCCAGCCTAGTTGGCGTCATGTTAGGTCGAGCTCCGGTGATCTATCTCAATGGCCATCGACATTAACACAATTCCAATCGACCCATGCAGAGCAGATTAATTTAATTAGTATCTAACGGACTAGGCGGAGACTAAAGTGAATTATGCGAATCTAAGTTAGCTTTATTTCGCCAAATTCCACAGCTTTGAACTTAAATTATATCTCAGTAACTAGTTGATCCCCCCGACCCGGATGTTGGAAGGCCGCACCCTTTTCTGAAATTCTGTGTTGGTAAAATATCTGCGAACAGTAGATATGTCGCCGACAGTATATTTAATGTCCGCAAGTGATTCACAAATGTCAGAAAGCGAGCAGTAACTTATAGATCTAAAAGTTTGTACTACACCGGATAGAATTTCGTCAGGCACCTTCAGCCCGCACTGCAGTCGAGACCAGTTGATAATTTTTATTATATCGAGCTTCGCTCGTATTTCACCATCTTGCGGCGATTCAATTTTCACTACATTAAGAAAAAGCCAGAGCAATGGCTGCAGTCTATACTCTACTACGTACTGACCAGATGTGCCGGCCTGTCTACCATTGATAGCTTTGAGGCCCGCTTCGAGGGCACCAGGAGATATCATCGAAGCTAATAAAACGGCCGTGAGTTTATTAGCATTCCCAATATCGCGTCTCAGGCATCTGGCCCAATACATGATGGCCATTGATGCCTTGTTTATATCTCTTCGTGTTCCAGCGATAAACAACTCTGTTGCATTTTTTAAATCGCCATTTGGTATGCGAAACTCCGCGCGACCAACGCGGACGAAGTTTTCTATGAGGAACGACCAGGGGCTTGACCAAGGATCAAGCCCAACTCTCGCCGCACACAGAAGCTTGGTGCAGAAATCCAAAAATATTAGAGATATATCTGCATTTGGGGAGAGTTGCGTTATGCGAACGAAAAGATCGTTCATGTCTTCTTGTGAAACGTTTCTGTTTAGAAAACCGCTGACCAAAAAATCAACGATTTCCGGAGTCAATAAATTTGCAATCAAGAATATAGCATTGCGCTCATTTCCGTCGCTCCGAAAGTTAGATAAGAAAAAATTTGTAGTTATCAAATGCTCAGCTACAAGGAATTCCTGTATTGATCGATGCGAAAAATATATTGCATCTCCACCTTTGCTTACAAGGCAGCCCGCGACTAATTCACGCCGTAGAGCAATCTCATCATAATCGTGAGGAGCTTTGTCGACGGACTTCGAGCAAAGGTCGTCAGGAATATTTGCAAACGTAGTGGTTGAGGCGCCTCCATTTTCCCATAACCACCAGGCAAGTGAAGAGTTAAACACTCTTCTGTGCTCAACATCGAAGTTTTGCGATCGGCCCTTTTTCTGTACCTCTCTATTTATAAGGTGATGGATAAACTTGTCATATAGTTTGAATCGGGAAATATGGTCTAGACTGATATTTTGATCTGTTGCAATTTCACAAAGCATCTGAGCATGAACCGGCCTGTCGAGTAGTTCATCGACGCTTCCGCTTACCAACTCCTTTTTTCGGTCCGCAATCCAAGACGGATCGAATGACTTACCAGACCTATGCGATGCATTCTCTACGGCAATAGGAAAGTAATTAGAAATGTAATGATGCGCTTCCTTCAGCGTAAAGCCTTGAATAACAATGGGTCGAAATGCACGCCGTGTAAGATCATCAGCCTGAGCCCCTCCTAACGTTCTTTTTTTTCCTTCAATTATGGATCTGAATTCTACTTCTGAATGAAAGGCTGTATCTCGTCCTAGAATAATTATACGAGAGTTAGCTTTATCAAGTTTTAGAAAATCCGAGACTTGTTTTTCGAAGCCCCTCACTGTCATCCCATGCTTCATTTCATCGAAGCCATCAAATATCAGAACAAATCGCCCATACGCATTTAGCTTTTCGAACAACTTATAATGATAGTTCTGGGCTCGGTACGTACTGGCAAAAACTTTTCCGATTAAGCCCTCAATAGATTGTTCATTGTATACTTCGCCTCATGGGATTAGAATCGGAACGCGAGCCGTAACGTCAGATATGGATTTCTTGCCTAGCCTTGCAGACAGATGTTTCGCAAATGTAGTTTTACCAATTCCATAGCTTCCGGTAATTGCTAGGGGTTGGCCAACTTCTGAATGAAGCCACTTATCGACTAGTCCATCTAAATCTTCACCGTCAGAAGTTTTAGGTGGAATAAAATATGTTTCAATTCTTTCCTGATCAAACTCACCAATCAGCTCATGGGTATAATCCGTGAGATCAAAGATCCACCGTTGCATTTCATGGTACGTAAAGCATTTTAGGCCATGTCGAGCATCGATTAAGGCGCGGCCATCTGGGCTTATGTCACTCTTAGATACCAGCCAGGCGCGGCGATCTTTTTTTGATTCCAGCAAGGTCTCATATTCGATAATAAATTTCATACAATCTTCTTTGTCGAGATTTTTCTCGTAATTTTTTGCTTCAATCAGCAGCAATGTCGGACCGTCGAGGCGATCGTTCCAGATAGCTTCAATATCGACTTTCTTAAATTGCCGACGGACCTCTGAAACAGCTCTGAAACCAGCAGAATCAAGCAAGTTCGCAACGGTGTCCCTAAAGGAATCACCTTTTTCTGTGGTCGATATCATTTGAGGATCCGCCTTATGTCGGACTCATCGCAGTGCGGGGCCGCGATCGAGGGCGATTTCGAAGCGTCTCCTGATCTTCGAACGCTCACGTAGACCACACAATTTCGGTCCCCAACTTGTCATACACAGGCTCGAAAATCATGCAATGGAAAGCGTAGGGTTAATGCTCAAAGCATGTTCCCACGCTAGCTCGAAAGCCTCAAAATTGTTGTAGGGATGATGGTTTCTAGGCTAAGTATGAATCACCTTCCCATAAGCATCCAGCACGCTCTCGTGCATCATCTCGGATAGCGTCGGGTGCGGGAAGACCGTGTGCATCAGGTCTTCCTCGGTGGTCTCGAGGTTCATGGCGACGACGTAGCCCTGGATCAGCTCGGTCACCTCGGCGCCGACCATGTGGGCGCCGAGCAGCTGGCCGGTGTTGGCGTCGAACACCGTCTTGATCAGCCCGTCCGGCTCGCCGAGCGCGATCGCCTTGCCGTTGCCGGCGAAGGGGAAGCGGCCGACCTTGATCGCAAAGCCCTGCTCCTTGGCCTTCGCCTCGGTGAGGCCGACGGAGGCGATCTGCGGCTGGCAGTAGGTGCAGCCGGGGATTTTTGCCTTGTCCATCGGGTGGGTGGGCAGGCCCTTGATCGTCTCGATGCAGATCACGCCCTCGTGCTCGGCCTTGTGGGCGAGCATCGGCGGGCCGGCGACGTCGCCGATGGCGTAGAGGCCGGGCACGTTGGTGCGGCCGAGCCCGTCGGTGACGACGATGCCGCGCTCGATCTTCACCCCGAGCGCCTCGAGCCCGATCCCCTCGATGTTGCCGACGACGCCCACCGCCGAGATCAGCTTCTCCGCCGTCAGCCTCTGCACCTTGCCGTCGGCGGCCTCGATCGTCGCCGTGACCGAATTCGCGCCCTTCTCGACCTTGGTCACCTTGGCGCCGGTCAGGATCTTGATGCCCTGCTTCTCGAAGCGCTTGCGGGCGATGGCGGCGATCTCCGGGTCCTCCACCGGCAGGATCTGCGGCAGCAGCTCCACCACCGTCACCTCGGCGCCCATGGTGCGGTAGAACGAGGCGAACTCGATGCCGATCGCGCCCGAGCCCATCACCAGGAGCGACTTCGGCATCGTCTCCGGCACCATCGCCTCGTAGTAGGTCCAGATCAGCTTCTTGTCGGGCTCGATGCCGGGGATCGCGCGCGGGCGCGCGCCGGTGGCGACGATGATGTGCTTGGCCGAATACGTGCCGGCCGCGAGCGCGCCCTTCGGCGCCGGCGCGCGGGCGGTCTCCTTGACCGTCACCTGCCCCGTGCCGTTGCCCTTGGCGACGCTGTCGACCGTGGCCTCGCCCCAGATCACGTCGACCTTGTTCTTCTTCAGGAGGTGGCCGACGCCGCCGTTCAGCTTCGACGAGACGCCGCGCGAGCGCTTCACGATCGCGCCCGTGTCGAACGAGACCTCCTTGGCGGAGAGCCCGTAATCGGAGGCGTGCTGCATGTAGTGGTAGATCTCGGCCGAGCGCAGCAGCGCCTTGGTCGGGATGCAGCCCCAGTTCAGGCAGATGCCGCCGAGGTGCTCCCGGTCCACCACCGCGGTCTTGAACCCGAGCTGCGCCGCACGGATCGCGGTGACGTAGCCGCCGGGGCCGGCGCCGATGATGAGCACGTCGTAGCTGTCGGCCATGAGGGTCTGGTCTCTTCCCTGGAGCGTCTCGGAGGCGAGCGTAGACGAGGACGGCGCGGGCGCCAACGCGCGTCGCGTGCGGGCGGGTTACATCGCTCGCGCGTCCCTCCCCCGCTTAAGGGGGGAGGGAAGACCGGCCCCCTACTCCGCGCCCCGCGACCCGCGCCACAGCCGCCACAGGCGGCGCCAGCGGGCGGTCTCGATCGGAGTGTTGAGCGGGTCGTAGCCCGGGCGCTCCATCGCGGCGAGGTAGCCGTCGACCAGGGCGAGCGGCAGGAAGGCGGCGCGCGCGGCCGGCGCGATCGTGTCCTTCGCCGCGGCGTAGGCGGCCAGGTGCCGGCGGGCGTCGGCGCGCAGGTCCGCGCAGGCGCCGCGCAGGCCCGGGCCGCCGCGGCCGGTGACGATGTCCTCGCGGGTGACGCCGTGGCTGCGGAACACGTCGGCCGGCAGGTAGACCTGGCCCGCCCGCGCGTGCCATGGCATCGCCCGCAGCAGGCCGGTGATGCCGTAGGCGACGCCGGCATGACCGGCGGCGGCCGCCCCGCCCGGCTCGGTGCCGTCGCACAGGATCAGGCTCGCCAGCCGGAACAGGGCCGAGGCGGTCTCGCCGCAATAGCCTTCCAGGTCGTTCAGCCGGGGCATCGGGTCGTCGTAGAGGTCGAAGACGCGGGCGTCGATCAGATCGACGAAGGGCTGGCGCCCGAGGCGGCGCGCGACGATCACGTCGAGGAGCGCGGCGGCGACGGGATTGGCCTTCACGTCGCCGCGGGCCTCGCCCTGGAGCGCGTCGCGCCACCATTGCAGGCGGATCTCGCCGGCCATCGGGTTCGAGGCGGCCTCGCGCACCCGCGCGACCGTCAGGCTGAAGGCGTAGAGCGCGAACAGGTGCGGGCGGAAGGCCTGCGGCGCGAACAGCGTGGCGAAGTAGCGGTCGGGGTCGCCCGCGCGGACGAGGTCCTCGCAGTGGCGGAAGGCGAAGGCGAGGCCGCCTTTACCCTCTGCTTGGCTGTCCCCCTGCCCCGGCTCTGCGCTCACGCGACCGCGATCAGGGCCGCCGCCACCTTGCGGTTCTCCGCCACCAGGATGTTGTACGTGCGCGCCGCCGCGCCCGTCTGCATCACGTCGAGACCGATCCGGTTGTCCTTGAGCCATGCCCGAAGATCGGGTGGCAGCGGCACGATGTCGAGGCCCGTGCCGACGAGCAGCAGCTCGATCTCCGCCGATTCCGCCTGGACCGGGCGCAACGCGGTGCGGTCGATCGCCCTCCCCTCGGTCGTGGCCCAGGCGCGGATGCCCGACGGCAGCGCCAGGATCGAGCCGCGGTGCGACATCTCGCCGAAGCGGAAGCCGCCGTTGCCGTAGGCGTCGATCAGGTGGCGCCCGGGCAGGAAGCCGTCGAGCTCGGCCATGCGCTGTGCGTCCCCCGTCTCTCGGCCCTACTCCGCGGCCTGCGGCAGCCGCCCGCGGGCGGCCTGGGCCTTGGTGCCCGAGAGCATCAGCCCGAGATAGATCAGCGCCGGCGTCGAGACGAAGATCGCCGAGTAGGTGCAGATCACCACGCCGCAGAGCATCACCACCGCGAACCCGCGGATCGCCTCGCCGCCGAACAGCACCAGCGCCAGCAGCGACAGGAAGGCCGAGATCGAGGTCATCACGGTGCGCGACATCGTCGAGTTGATCGACAGGTTGAGCAGCTCGTCGGTGGGAATCGTCTTGTACCGGCGCATCAGCTCGCGGGTCCGGTCGAACACCACTACGGTCTCGTTCAGCGAGTAGCCGACGATGGTGAGGATCGCCGCGATCGAGGTCATGTTGAACTCGATCCGGGTGACGATGAACACGCCCATGGTCAGCACGATGTCGTGGAGCGTGCCGACGATGGCGCCGAGCGCCAGCTCGCGCTCGAAGCGGAACCACAGGTAGAGCAGCACCGCGACGACCGAGAGCACGACGCCGAGCGTGCCCGACTGCACCAGCTCGCCCGAGACGCGGGGGCCGACGGTCTCGGTGCGGCGGAACTCGTAATCCTTGTCGAAGGCGCCGTGCGCCTTGTTCATCACCGCCGTCTGGCCCTGCTCGCCGGGCTGGAGCGGCAGGCGCACCAGCACGGTGCCCTGGTTGCCGAGTTCCTGCACTTCGGGCTCGCCGAAGCCGAAGCCGGCGGCCGTGTGGCGGATTTCGCCGACGTCGGCGGTGCCCGACTTCGCCTGCAGCTCGACCAGCGTGCCGCCCTTGAAGTCGATGCCGTAGTTCAGGCCGACGGTGAGGAACAGCACCACGGTCACGACCGACAGGATCGCCGAGAGCGGGAAGCTCAGGCGGCGGAAGCGCATGAAGTCGAAGTGCGACTCGTCGGGCCAGAGGCGAAGCAGGCGCATTCTTTTGGGACCTTGCGATCGGGAAGCGGCCTCCCGAAACGGGCGACGTTCAGAACGGAAGGGCTTTGGGCCGGAAGGACTTGTACCACACGGCGATCATCATCCGCGTCAGCGTCACCGCGGTGATGACGGTGGTGAGGATGCCGAGGATGAACACGACCGCGAAACCCTTCACCGGGCCGGAGCCGAGGAAGAACAGGATCAGCGCGGCGATCGCCATGGTCGAGTTCGAGTCGATGATGGTGGCGAAGGCCCGGTCGAAGCCCGCCTGCAGCGCCGAGACCAGGGAGCGCCCGGCGCGGTGCTCCTCGCGCATGCGCTCGTAGATCAGCACGTTGGAATCCACCGCCGTGCCGATGGTGAGCACGATGCCGGCGATGCCGGGCAGCGTCATGGTGGCTTCCAGCACCGACATCAGGCCGAGGATGAGCCCGACGTGGACGATGAGGGCGATGTTCGCGATGAAGCCGAAGGTGCCGTAGGTCAGGAACATGAAGCCGACGACGAGGAGCCCGGCGACGCCGGTGGCGATCTTGCCAGCGCGGATCGAGTCGCTGCCCAGCCCCGGCCCGACGACGCGGCGCTCGACCACGGTGAACTTCGCCGGCAGCGCGCCGGCCCGCAGCAGGATCGACAGGTCGTTGGCCTGCTGCACCGAGAAGTTCCCGGTGATCTGACCGGAGCCGCCGGTGATCGCGGTGCGGATCACCGGGGCCGAGACCACCTCGTTGTCGAGCACGATCGCCATGCGGCGGCCGACGTTCTCCGAGGTTGCCTGGCCGAAGCGCTGGGCGCCCTTGAGGTTGAACTTGAAGCTCACCATCGGCTCGTGGGTCTGCTGGTCGAAGGCCGGCTGCGCGTCGGTCAGGTCGCCGCCGTCGGCCATCACCCGGCGCTCCACCGCCACCTTGGCGCCGCGCTCGTCGCGCGAGGGCAGCATGTCGACGTCGCCGGCCGGATTGTCGGAGATCATCCGGAACTCGAGCTTGGCGGTCTTGCCCAGGAGCGCCTCGAGGCGCTCCGGGTCCTGCAGGCCGGGGACCTGGATCAGGATGCGGTCGGCGCCCTGCTGCTGGATCGACGGCTCCAGCGTCCCGGTCGAGTCAAGGCGGCGGCGGATGACCTCGATACCCTGCATCACGGCGCGCCGCGTGCGCTCGTTGATGCCGGCATCGGTGAGCACGAGGCGGATCAGGCCGTCGGGCTGCTCGGTGATGTCGAGCGTCCGCCCGCCGGTCTGGCCGACGAGCGGGTTCGAGATCGGCTGCGCCAGCTCCTGCAGCTTGGGCATCACCTTGGCGCGGGCGGCCGCGTCCGCGACGCGGACCTGGACGCCGCGCTGGAGGATGCCGATGCCGCCGTCGGCCCGCACACTCTCACGCTGGAGGACGCCGCGGACCTCGTCGCGCAGGGCCTTGGCCTGGGAGGCGACGAGCTCGGTCTGGTCGACCTCCAGCAGGAGCTGCGAGCCGCCCTGCAGGTCGAGTCCGAGCACGATCGCGCGGGTCGGCACGATCCAGGCGGGGAACCAGCCCGGCAGCGCGGCCATGAAGCCCTTGCGCTGCTCGGGCGAGAAGAAGCTCGGCACCGCGAGGCTGAGGCCGATCAGGATCGCGACGAGCGTCACGACGATTTTGGTACGGGAAAAGCGCAGCATCCGCCGACTCTGTTTTCTGCAGTCCTGCCGAGGGCTTGCCCCGGCATCCTGATCCGGCGGGTCCGGAGCCGTTCCCGATCGCGTCGCGATGGGAACCGGTTCCGGGCTCTTGCCGTCCCACGCGCTCTCGGGCCGAACCGGCCCCGACTTCGGCGGAGAGCGCCCTAGGCGGCCTTGACCGGCCCACCCTTGACGCGGACCTCGGAGATCATGGTGCGCACCACCTTGACCCGGACGTTCGGCGCGATCTCCACCTCGATCTCGGTGGCGTCGTCCAGCACCTTCACCACCCGGCCGACGAGGCCGCCGTTGGTGACGATCGTGTCGTCGCGGCGGACGTTCTTGACCAGGGCCTGATGCTCCTTGACCCGCTTCTGCTGCGGCCGCAGGATCAGGAAATACATGATCACGAAGATGAGGACGAAGGGAACCACCTGCAAGGCGATCTCGGCTCCGCCGGCAGCAGTGCCGGCCCCTTGCGCGAAGGCGGGGGTGATCAAGCGCGTCTCCTCATGTGACGTCGGGCCCGTGCGCGCCTGTCGGAAGCGTCGCCGGGCCTGTCTGAAAGCGCGCGGACTATAGCCAGGGGCGTTCCGAAAGCAACGCCGGGCGGCGCGACCCCCTCACATCGCCCGGACGAGGAGCAGCACCGCCGCCACCGTCATGACGAGCAGGGTGACGAGGATGCCGCCGCCGCGGCAGGCGAACTGGCGCGGCGAGTTGACCGGCGCGAACATGCCGACCGGATGCAGCAGGCGCGCGATCAGGAGCAGCCAGAGCAGCGTCAGCACGATCCAATGCCGGGTCCCGCCCGCTTCGAGCAGGGCGATCAGGCCGAGCGTCAGCGGCACGTATTCCGAGAAGTTGCCGTGCGAGCGGATGCGACGCTGCAATCCGTCCCGGCCGCCATCCCCGACGAGGACGTTGCCGCTGACCCGGGCCCCCACCACCCAGCCGGACAGGCCGATGTAGATCAAGGCGAACAGGGCGGCGAAGAGGGCGGTGGTGGCGGGGAAGATCAAGGCGGGTCTCCGGCGTTGCGATGCGCCGACCAACGCGAGCGGGCTCCGGACGTTGCAGGCCGTGTCGCAGCTCGTGTTGCGAGTCGTGCCGAGCGCGCGTAGGCCCGTGCGGTCCTCGAAGAGCCATCCGAACCGATCCGCCATGACGCAAGCGACCACCCTCGAGACCCTGATGCCGCTGCTGGAGCGCATCGCCACGGCGCTGGAGCGGGCCGCCCCGCCCGCGCGACCGGTGACGGACATCACCTCCGCCGACGCCTTCCTGTGGGGGCCCGAGCGCCGGCTGATCCCGGTGCGCACCGTCAACCGCGTCGAGATGGGCCTGCTCACCGGCATCGACCGGGCGCGCGACACCCTGGCCGAGAATACCGAGCGCTTCGCGCGCGGGCTGCCGGCCAACAACGCGCTGCTCTGGGGGGCGCGCGGCATGGGCAAGTCGTCGCTCGTGAAGGCGGTGCATGCCGAGATCAACGCGCGCCGCGCGGCCGGCGCCCTGCCGATGAAGCTCGTGGAGATCCACCGCGAGGACATCGAGGCGCTGCCCGACCTGATGGCGACGCTCCGCTCCGACCCGCATCGCTGGGTGGTGTTCTGCGACGACCTCTCGTTCGATGGCGACGACACTTCGTACAAGTCGCTGAAGACGGCGCTCGACGGCGGCATCGAGGGACGGCCGGGTAACGTGCTGTTCTACGCCACCTCGAACCGCCGGCACCTGCTCGCCCGCGAGATGGTGGAGAACGAGCGCTCCACCGCGATCAACCCCGGCGAGGCGGTGGAGGAGAAGGTCTCGCTCTCGGACCGGTTCGGCCTGTGGCTCGGGTTCCACAAGTGCAGCCAGGACGAGTACCTGGCGATGATCCGCGCCTATGCCGAGCGCCACGCCCTCCCGGTCGAGCCCGACGCGCTCCGGGCCGAGGCGCTGGAATGGGCGACCACCCGCGGCTCGCGTTCCGGCCGCACCGCCTTCCAGTTCATCCAGGATCTGGCCGGGCGGCTCGGCCGGACCCTCGACTGATCGAAATCCCGTCGGCCGATCGGTTGCGGGCGCGTTGTCGACGCCGCAGGCGCATTTCTCGACGCCGCAGGCGCTTGCCTTGCGTCCGCTACGCCCGAGCTTGCACCTCGAGCGATCCGCCTCCCGGCGGACGAGCAGGCGGGACGGGGCTGACATCATGGGACTCTTCGACGCGATCCGATCCGCGCTCGCCCGCGCGGAAGCCCGCATCGACGCGATCGGCGGCGACGGCTTGCCGATGTCCTTCGCCAAGATCTATCCCGGCGGCCTGCCGGCCTTCCTCGATGCCCTGCGCGCGGCGGGCCACGGCTCGGACGTCGCCTCGTGGCTCGGATCCAACGCGAACGTCGCCCTCCCCGCGGGCGCCTACGCCGCCCTGCTCTCGCCCGAGGCGCTGACGCGCTTCGCCGCCGACCTCGGCATCCCGGAAGCGCGCGTGCCGACGGCGCTCGCCGAGTTCCTGCCCGGTGCGGTCGACCGCCAGAGCCGGGACGGGACGCTCGCGCCGCAGCGGCAATTCTCGACGCAGGTGGCCTGACGCCGGCCGGCGGCTAGAGTGAAGCGCGGATCACGGCGAGGAACCCAGCGATGAGCCTGTTCGATACCCTCAAGTCAGCGCTCGGCGGCAGCCTGGGCCAGGCCGCCGTCGAGGCCCTTCCCGGCATCGTCGAGCGGGTGCTGCCGGGCGGGCTTCAGGGGCTGCTGAACCAGCTCCAGAATTCGGGCTACGCCGCGCAGGTGAATTCCTGGCTCGGCCGCGGCCCGAACGCGCCGATCACCACCGAGGATCTGCGCAAGGTCCTGGACAACGAGCAGGTCCGGCAGATCGCCGACAAGCTCGGGATCCCGACCGACCAGGTCCTCGCGGTCCTGGCGAAGGTGCTGCCCGCGGCGGTCGACCAGCACAGCCCCGACGGGACGCTGCGCACGCCCGGCACCTGACGACGCGCCGAAACGCGAAAGGGCGGCCCTCGCGGACCGCCCTCGATCGTGGGTCTCGGGAAATCGCTCAGTTGCTGGCGAGCTGCGACATCGGGTCGATCGGCGCGCCGCTCTTGCGGATCTCGAAGTGCAGCTGGGGCGAGGTGACGTTGCCCGACGCGCCCGACTTGGCGATCGTCTGGCCGCGCTTTACCTTCTCGCCGGGCTTCACGTCGAGCTCGCCGTTGTGGGCGTAGGCCGACACGTACCCGTTCGAGTGCCGCACCAGCACGAGCTTGCCGTAGCCCTTCACGTCCGAGCCGGCATAGGCGACAGTGCCGTCCTCGGCGGCCTTCACCGCGGTGCCCTCGGGCACCGCGATGTTGATGCCTTCGTTGCCCGAGGAGCCGTAGCCGGAGATCACCCGGCCCTTGGCGGGCCAGCGGAAGGTCTGGTCCGGCGCGGCCGGGGCGCTGGGGGCCGCGGCGGCGACCGAGCCGGTGCTGGCGGGCTCGACCTTCGCCACGGCGGCGGTCTTGACCGGCTCCGGCTTGGCGGCGGCGACCTTCTCGGCCGCGACCTTCTCCGAGGCCGCCTTCTCCGAAGCGGCCTTGGCGGCCTTCGCCTCGGCGACCTTCTTCGCCGCGTCCTTGGCGGCGTCGGCCTTGGCGGCGTCGACCTTGGCCTGCTTGGCCTCCGCCTCAACCTTGCGCGTCGCCTCGGCCTTGGTGTCGGGCTTCGTATCGGCCTTGGCGACCTGGCCGGGGCGCACGTGATGCTTCTTGGCGTCGGCCTCCTTGGCGGCGACGTCCTTGCGGGCCTTCTCCTCGGCGCGCTTGTCGGCGAGCTTCCTGGCCTCGGCCTCCTTCTGGGCCTCCTTGGCGGCTTCCTTGGCGGCTTCCTTGGCCGCCTCCTTGCGCTTGGCCTCCGCCTTCGTGTCGTCCTGGCGCTTGGCCTCGGCGGCCTTGATCCGCTCCGAGGGGGCGGCGGGAACGGCCCGCGCCGTCATCGGGGCGGCTGCCGGGTTCATGCCCGAGGCGCTGTAGACCGGGATGATCAGCTGGCGGCCGGGCGTCACCTGGCCGGCGCTGGTCAGGCCGTTGGCCGACAGGATCGCCGAGGCCGGCACGCCGAAGCGGGTCGACATCTGGTTGAGGCTGTCGTTCGGGGCGACGGTGATGGTGGTGCCCCCTTGCGCGTTCCAGCCGGGCGTGCCGGTGGAGGCGACGCGGGTGGTCTGCGCCATCGGCTGGGTCGGCACGCGGGCCGCCACCGGGCCGGGCCGGGGCGAGATCGCCGTCGGCGCGCCGAGCGCCTCGGACTGGATCCGGCCGGTGCGGATCGGCGGCGCCGACGGCATGTCCGGCAGGCTGCCCGTCGCCGCCGGCTCGCTCGCCATGTTCGACGCGAACGGGTTGGTGAAGGGGCTGTCGAGACGCGATGCGTCCGACGAGCAGGCGGCGGCACCGCTGCCGATAACTCCGATGAGAGCGAAGCGCGACAGCGTCTTCATCCTCCGACCAGTCCCGCGAACCCGCATCGACGCACCCGTTTGCCTGACGCAACTTGATGAGCCCATGAAAGCCGGATTCAGGTTAAACAACCGTTCCCGTTCACCACGTTCACGGCCGCGCGAGCACCATTTCGCTCTCGGGATCGCTGCTTAGGAATGCTTACCGCAGGCGGAGCGGCGAGCGCGATTGGTTAAAGCGCGGCGGCTCGTCCGGGCACCAGCGGCGCGAGGCGCAGGCGCGGTCCCGGCTCGACGACGAGGCCCTGCCCGCCATGCGTGGCCGCCATCAGCCCGCCCTCCGATCCGGCGACGAGGCGGCCGCCGGGCTTCAGCGCCACGGCCCAGGATGCGGGCGGCTCCGCGACCGCGCCGTGGACCAGGATGCGGTCGTAGCCGCCCCCCGCGGTGTCGGCGAGGCCGTCGCCCTGGAGCACGCGGGCGCGCCCTGCGAGGTTCGCGCTCGCCTGCCCAGCCAGCGTCGCGTAGCGCTCCAGGCTCGTCACCGCGCCGGCGCCGAGTTGCAGCAGCAGCGCCGTGACGTAGCCGGACCCGGTGCCGATCTCGAGGATCCGCATTCCGGGCTCGACCTTCAGCAGCGTCAGCATCGTCGCCACCGTGCTCGGTGCGGTCATCGCCGCGCCGCAGGGCAGCGGCAGGGAAAGGTCGCGCCGGGCGAGGTGGCGATACGCGGCGGGGGCGAACGCGGCGCGCGGCACCTGCTCCATCGCCCGCAGCACCGCCGTGTCGCGGGTGCCGCGCCCGCGCAGGGCCAGCACGAAGGCGGCGTTCTCGATCGCCCCGCCGAGGCCGGCATGGCCGCTCAAGCTCGCGCCGGCCTGGTCGTCGATCGCGTCCTCGTCGCTTCCGGTCATGGCGGCAGGTCGCCGATCCAGGCGAGGATGAGCGCCGCCAGCGCGTCCGGCGCCTCGAGCGGCAGCATGTGGCCGGCATCCGCGACCACCGCCATCGTCGCGCCGGGGATGCCGTCGCGCAGCTCCTCCGATTCCGCGATGCTGCGCAGGCGGTCCCGGCCCGCCGCGATCACCAGCGTCGGGCAGCCGAGCGCACCGAGCCGATCCGCGTCGCCGACCCGCTCGAGCCGGGATTGGCGCAGGAAGGCCTCGCGCCCGAGGCGCTGCCCCATCGCACGGATGCGCTCGATCAGGGCCGCTTCCCCGGCCCGGTCCGGATGCACCGAGGCGGCCGCCGCCGCCCGGCTCAGGCCGCCGAAGTGGCCGGCCTCGACGCCCTCGATGGCGAGGCGCTTGGCGACCGCCTGCTTGCGCGAGTCGGATCGCGACGAGGTCGCGATCAGCACCAGCCCCCGCACCCGCTCCGGCGCGAGCCGCGCCGTCTCGCGGGCGACGTAGCCGCCCATCGAGAACCCGACGAGCACGAAGCGCGCCGGCGCCTCGGCGAGCAGCCGCTGCGCCATCGCCGGGATCGTGTCGTCGTGGGCGAGGCTCGCATGGTGGATCGGGCCTGCGGGCGCCAGCGCCTCGGCCATGTCGTCCCACAGGCTGGCATCGGCCATGTATCCGGGGATCAGGACGAGGCTCATCGGGCGAGTCTCCGGTTCGGGATGCGGTCGCCCCCGAGAGGATGTCCGCTTTCGGCCCCGTCGTTGCGGAGCGCCGCAGGCGAGCCCGGAATTCAGAACCGCCGCGGCTGCGGGATCCGCCTACTCCGCGAAGGCCTGGGCGAAGCGCGTCAGCGTCGGCTCGTCGGTGAGGTCGAGGCGCAGCGGCGTCACCGAGATGCGCTTCTCGGCGATCGCCTTCAGGTCGGAGCCGTTGCCCGGCTCGAACCGGGCCTTGGCGAAGGCGAGCCAGAAATACGGATTGCCGCGCCCGTCGGTGCGCGCGTCGATGGCGAGCAGCGCCTGGTTGCGCTGCCCCTGCGCCGCCACGGCGATGCCGGCGACCTCCTCCGGCTCGCAATCGGGGAAGTTGACGTTGATCACGATGCCCGGCTCGATCCCGGTCTCGAGGATCTTCTTCACCACGATCGGCCCGTGATGGGCAGCGCATTGCCATTTCAGGTTGCCGCGGCCGCCGATCCCGTAGGCCTGCGACATCGCGATCGAGCGCACGTTGAGGATCGTGCCCTCCATCGCGGCGGCGATGGTGCCGGAATAGGTCACGTCCTCGGCGACGTTCTGGCCGCGGTTGACGCCCGACAGCACGAGATCCGGGCCGTGGTCGGCCAGGATATGGCGCACGCCGAGGATGACGCAATCGGAGGGCGTGCCCTTTACCGCGAAGCGCTTCTCCGCGATGTGGCGCAGGCGCAGGGGGTCGTTCAGCGACAGCGAGTGCGAGACGCCGGATTGGTCGGTCTCGGGCGCCACCACCCAGACGTCGTCGGAGAGCGTCCGGGCGATGCCCTCCAGCGTCTCCAGGCCCGGCGCGTGGATGCCGTCGTCGTTGGTGACGAGAATGCGCATTACGGGCGTGGTCCTTCGATCCGGTTGAGGCCGCCCATGTAGGGCGCGAGCACGGACGGGATCGTGACGCTGCCGTCCGGGTTCTGGTAGTTCTCCATCACCGCGATCAGCGCACGGCCGACCGCGACGCCCGAGCCGTTCAGGGTATGCACGAAGGCGGGCTTGCCGTCCTTACGGTACCGGGCATTCATCCGTCGCGCCTGAAAATCGCCGCAGACCGAGCAGGACGAGATCTCGCGGAAGGTCTTCTGGCCCGGCATCCAGACCTCGATGTCGTAGGTCTTCTGGCTGGCGAAGCCCATGTCGCCGGTGCACAGGGTCATCGTGCGGAACGGCAGGTCGAGCTTCTTCAAGACCGTCTCGGCGCAGGCCAGCATGCGCTCGTGCTCGTCCGCCGACTTCTCCGGCGCGGTGATCGAGACCAGCTCGACCTTGTTGAACTGGTGCTGCCGCAGCATCCCGCGGGTGTCGCGCCCGGCCGCCCCGGCCTCCGCACGGAAGCAGGGGGTCAGGGCCGTGAAGCGGAGCGGCAACTCGTCTTCCGCTAGGATGGATTCGCGGACGAGGTTGGTGAGCGGGACTTCGGCTGTGGGGATGAGCCAGCGCGAACTCTGGTCAAGCCAATCCTGAACTCCGCCCGAAATGAAGTCGGTTGCTTCGCGTTGATGGCCCGCGACGGCAATGATCGAGCCAACGCTGCGACGAATGTCTTCAATGGTCGAACCGTCGTTAACGGCGAACTGGTCATCGCGAAACTTCGGCAGCTGCGCCGTGCCGAACATCGCCTCGTCGCGCACCAGGATCGGCGGCGCGACCTCGAGATAGCCGTGCTCCTGCGTGTGAAGATCGAGCATGAACTGCCCGAGCGCCCGCTCCAGCCGGGCGATCTGGCCCTTGAGCACGACGAAGCGGGAGCCGGAGATCTTGGTCGCGGTCTCGAAATCCATCAGGCCCAAGGCCTCGCCGAGCTCGAAATGCTGGCGGCCCTCGGTAAGCTTTTCACGCGCGGACGCGAAGCGCCGGTATTCGACGTTGCCGTGCTCGTCGGCGCCCTCGGGCACGTCGGCCCTGGGCCGGTTCGGGATCGCGGCGAGCCGGTCGTCGAGGGCCTTGGCGGCCTCGGACTGCGCCGTCTCCAGAGCAGGTGCGGCCTCCTTGAGGCCGGCGACCTCGTCCATCAGCGCGGCGGCGCGGGCTTCGTCCTTCGCCTTCTTGGCGGCGCCGATTTCCTTGGCCCGCGCGTTGCGGCGCTCCTGGTTCTCCTGCGCCGCCGACACGGCCGCCTTGCGGGCGTCGTCCAGCGCAATCAGCTCGGCCGAGAGCGGGCTGAGGCCGCGACGGGAAAGGTCGCGGTCGAAGGCTTCCGGGTTGTCCCGGATGGCGCGGATGTCGTGCATGGGCTGGCTCGGGTCGTGCGGACGGGCACGCTTTGCAGCATCGGTCCGCGCGCGACAAGGCTGCGGCGGGCGATGGCGGGCACGCGCGTCCGCCGTGGACACCGCCCGGCCCGCTTCCGGTCAGGGCATCGAGATGATGCGTCTCGTGACGCCCTCCGCCGAAATCTTTCCCGTCAGCCCGGGGCGCAGAAGGCGAGCCTCGAATCGAGAACCGCAGGTCGGAATTCGGCTTGGCACCCTCGGCGGCTCTGGATCCCGGACCCTGTCGGCGGGAGCCGGCGCTTCGCAACCCCGGCGGTCAGGCCGCCAGACGCCGGCGCTCCGGGGCGTCCTGGGCATCCGACGCGGCTTCGGTCTCCGCGGCGAGGCGCACCCGCTCCTGCTCCTCGCGAAAACTCGCCAGGATCGCTTCGGGCAGCGCGTCGAGGATGGCGCCGACCGGGTCGGTGCGCGGCTCCCGCTCGGCGACGATGTCGGCCTCGGGCGACGCCACGTCCGTGAAGCGCCGGTCGCCGATGCGGTCGCGAGGGTCGAGCGCGATGCGGTCCAAAGCCGTCGGCTCGGGAATGTCGTCGGCCGCGAGCCGGAGCGTGGCCGCCTCCTGCGCCGCGCGCCATTCCGCGGCAGCCTCGTCGGCCACGCGGCGGGCGGCCTCGCGCGCCAGGGCCTCCTCGGCGATGGCGCGGGCGACCGCGCGGGCCTCGTCGCGGGCGGCCTCGGCCTCGTAGCGCGTCAGCAGCGCCATCACCCCCTGCATCTCGGAGAACGGCATGTCCTCGCAGGCGGTGATCGCCCGCTCGATCATCCGCCGCGACAGGCCGACGCCGCGCAACGTGCTGGTGCCGTCGGCGGCCTCGCGCCAGGCCGAGAGCGCGGCCACCACTGCGGGCAGCAGCGCTTCGGCGAGGCCGGCGCGGCGATGCAGGTCGGCGATCCCGCGCGGCTCGCGCAGCAGCGTGCCGACGCGGGCGTGCTCCAGGCCGGTGAGGTCGGCGAACGCGGTCTCCGCAAAGGCCATCTGCCCCGAGAGGATCGCCCGCAGGATCAGGCCGGCATTGAGCTGGCCCGTGGTGCGCAGGTGCTTGACGATCCGCGCGGTGGCGGCGGCGCCCGCGCCGTCGCAGAGCTCGAGCACCGTGCGCTCGCCGGCCTCGCGGCTCATCCGGGCGCTGCGGTCGGGCGAGAGCCAGCCGCACGCGGTCACGAAGTCCGACAGGGTCCGGGCGAGCCGGGCGCCGACGGCGTGGCGCACCTCGATCGGCAGGTCCGCCCGCGCCAGCAGCGCCTCGCGCACGCCGGCGTCGCCGCCGTGGCGCTCGACCATGCGCAGCATGCGGCCCGTGGTGATGCGCGCCGTCGGGTTGCGGGCCAGCACCGCGAGGGTGTCGCCGCCGCCGATCTCGGCCAGGGCCCCGGCCACGGCGTGCGAGAGGTGATGGCGCGCGGCGATCGTCGCGCGGATCGTCTCGCAGCCCATCGCGGCGGCGTCCACGAGGTCGGCATCGGTCAGGACCGGCGATGCGGCGAGCACCAGGCAGGCGACCTCGGTCTGGTCGGAGGCCAGGGCCACGACGAGGGGGCGCGGCGCACGCGCCGAGGCGGCGCAGGCCTCGGCCATGGCGCGGCGCACCACCGGGGCCGGGTCGTCGAGCAGCGCCAGGATCGCGGTCTTGGCCTCCCAGGCGGCATCCGCCTCGAGGTTGCCGTACAGGTAGGCCCGCGTCAGCGCGGAGGCGGCCTCGGCCCGGCGCCCCGCCGAGGTGGACTGGGTGCAGGCGAGGAACTGGCGGATGTTCATGGGCCGCTCCGGTTCGTGAACAACGACGCGTTGGGGGCGGCGGCAAGCGACGCCGCGAACTCGGCCGGCCGGCGCGGCGGCAGCGGCGGATCGACGAGCGCGCGGCCCGCCGGAATCGCCGCGGCGATGGCGCCGGTGGTCTCGGGGTCGGCCGAGGCGACCGCCGCGACCGGCACGGTGGAATCGAGGCTCGGGTCGGAGCGCGGGAAGTAGCTCGGGGCCGGCCGGGCGGCCGCCGCCGCGCGGCCCTGGAACAGCTTGGCGACGCCCTCCGAGAGGGCGCCCTGGCGCCGGTCGGTCTGGAACAGGGTGCGCAGGTCGCCCCCGACCGCGGCGTAGGCGCTCGCCGCCGCCGGCGGGGCGACGGCGGCGCCCTGCGTCAGCAGGGTCACGTCGCTGGCGGCGGTGCGGCCGGCGCCCGCCGCGGAGAGGCTGGCATAGAGCTCGGCGGTGGTGCGCGGCCGGCCGGTGCGATCGTAGAACAGGCCGCGGTTGGCGGCGGCGGCCTCCGGCATGTCGAGGGCGGCCGCCCGGTCCGGGGTCGCCCGCGCGGCGGCGATTAGCGTCGTCGCGCCCTTCGCCCCGAGCACGTGGGCGGCGTAGAGGTCGCCCGCGGTCGGCTCGCGCCCGAGCGCCGCCGACAGCGCCTCGCCGTTCTTCTGGGTGAAGGCGCCCGCGAGCGAGGCGGCGATCTTCGGGTCGCGCCGGAGGTCGAGGATCGCCTGGCGCTGGCCGGCATCCGCGACGGTGTAGCTGCCGTCCGGCCGCGCGACGATGGCGTCGGCGTAGGCCTGGAGGCCGAGCTTCGGCCCGGCGGACTTCATCACCCCGAGCCAGGTCTGCTCGATGAACTGGAACAGGCCGGTGGCGGTCGAGGTGCCGGCCTTGGCCGAGGGATCGAGGGCGGATTCGCGCTGCGCCGTGGCGAGCAGGTAGTCGAAGCCGACGCCGCTGCTCTGGGCCCCGTCGCGAATCGCGTCGACGACCGCGCCCTGCGGACCCGCGGCCCGCGGCGGCGCCGCGGCTGGCTGGGGGTTCGAAGGCGTGGTGAACAGGAACATCGATCGCCGCTTCGAGCCGCACGCGCCGGACGGGCGTCGCGTGAGGCGCCGCACGGTGCGCCCCGGATGCGGGGACCTTTGGCCATCATGGTAAAGAAAGCCTAAATGCCCGATGACTCGGCCCTCATGCGCGTCCTGCTGATCGCCTCGCCCGCGGGCGCGCCGCCCGACCTCGCCCACGCCGATGCCCTGGTGCTGGACCATGCCCCGGCCGCCGAGCCCGCCTGGCTCCCGCCCCTGCGGCGGAGGCCCGGCGCATTGCCGCTCTACGTCCGGGTCGCACCGAGCGCGGCCGACCTCGCCGCGGCGCTGGCGCTGCGGCCCGACGGCATCGTCCTGCCGGGTGTCGCCGATGCCGGCGACGTCGCCCGGCTCGGCGTGCGCCTGTCCGTGCACGAGGCCGAGACCGGCATCCCGGACGGTGCGACGCGGATCGTCGCCGGCCTCGACGGCGCCGGCGCCCTGCTCCGCTTCGGCGGCGGCTCGGAAAGGTTCGCGCGCCTCGCCGGCCTGTTCTGCGCGTTCGACGCGCTGGCGCGCGACCTCGGGGTCTCGGCCTCGCCGCGGGCGCCGCAGCCTGCTCCGCTGGCGCAGGCGCGCGGGCTTCTGGTGCTGGCCGCCGCCGCCTTGCGCGTCCCGGCCTTCGACATGCCCGGCCCGTCGCCCGATCACGCGACGGTGGAGGCGGCCTGCCGCGACGGGTTCCGGGGGGGCTTCGCCGAGACCGCCGCGGCGGCGGCCATCCTCGCCGCGGTGTTCGGGCGGGATCCGAGCGTCGCCGGTGGCCCTCGCGGCGCGCTGCCCCTAGGGTGAGCGAACATCCTCCGATCGAAGCTGCAGCATGCCGCATCCGCGACGCCTCGCACGCACGACCCTCGGCCTCGCCCTGCTGGCGCTCTTGGCGCTCCCGGCGGGGCCGGCCCGGGCCCGCCCGTTCACCGATGCGGCCGGCCGCGTGGTCGAGGTTCCGGAGCGGGCCGCCCGGATCGTCGCCGCCGGCCCGCCCGCGTCCGTGCTGCTCTACACGCTCGCGCCCGAGCGGATGGCGGCCTGGGTCCGGTCGCCCTCCCCCGCGGAGCGGCCCTACCTCGCCCCGGCGACCTGGGGACTTCCGGCCAGCGGCCGCCTGACCGGGCGCGGCGGCACGGCCAACGTCGAGGCGGTGCTCGCCCTCAAGCCGGACCTCATCGTCGACGTCGGCTCGACGGGGCCGACCTACGCCTCGCTCGCCGACCGGGTCCAGGCCCAGACCGGCATCCCCTACATCCTGCTCGACGGCGCCTTCGCCAGGACCGCCGAGACCTACCGTCGGCTCGGCGCCGTCCTCGGACTGGATCAGGCTGCCGACGGGCTCGCGGCCTATGCCGACCGCACCGTGGCGGAGGTCGCCGCCCGCGTCGCGCAGATCCCGGAGGCGGAGCGTCCGCGCGTGTACTATGCCCGCGGCCCGCGCGGCCTGGAGACGGGTTTTTCCGGCTCGATCAACACCGAGATCCTCGAGGTGGTCGGCGCCCGGAACGTGGCCGTCGGCGGCAACGGCCTCGCCAACGTCTCGCCCGAGCAGGTCCTGGGCTGGAACCCGGACGTGATCGTCGCCCTCGATCCCGCCTTCCGGCCCGCCGACGATCCGCTCTGGCAAGGGGTGAAGGCGGTGCGCGAGGGGCACGTCTATCGGACGCCGACGCCGCCCTTCGCCTGGTTCGACGCGCCGCCGGGCGTGAACCGCCTGATCGGCGTGCGCTGGCTCGCGCACCTGCTCTACCCGGCGCAGTTCCCCGAGCCCCTGCCGGCGATCGTCGCCGACTTCTACCAGCGGTTCTACCACGTCGCCCTCGCCCCCGAGGCGGTCGACGCGCTGCTCACTGATGCGGTGCCGGCGCGCCGATGACGCGACGCCGGGCGATGACCCAGGGTACCGCGACGACCGACGCGCCCGCGGCGGCGCAGCCCGTCCACGGCGCGGGACGGCGTGCCTCGGCGGCCGTGCGAGCCTGCCTCGCGCTGTGCGGCCTCGGCGCGCTCGTCCTCGTCGCCCTCGCCGCGGGGAAATTCCCGGTGCCGGTCGCCGAGGTGTTCGCGATCCTGGCCTCCAAGCTGTTCGGGACCGCGCCGGGCGAGGCGACCGCGCAGGTGGTGGTGCTTCAGGTCCGCCTGCCGCGGGTGGCCGCCGCGCTCGTCGTCGGCGCGGCTTTGTCGTCGGCCGGCGCGACCTACCAGGGCCTGTTCCGCAATCCCCTGGTCTCGCCCGACATCCTCGGGGTCTCGGCCGGCGCCGGTCTCGGGGCGGTGCTCGGCATCACCCTCGCGCTGCCGGTCCTCGCGATCCAGGGGCTGGCCTTCGCCGGGGGCTTGGGCGCCGTGGCGATCGTCTACGCGGTCGGCGCGCTGGTCGGCCGGCACGATCCTGTGCTGACGCTGGTGCTGGCCGGCGTCGCGGTCGGCGCCGTGCTCGGCTCAGGCATCTCGCTGCTCAAGGTGCTGGCCGACCCCTACAACCAGCTGCCCGCCATCACCTACTGGCTGCTCGGCAGCCTGTCCTCCGTCACCCTCAGCGACGTCCTGGCGATCCTGCCGGCGATTGGGCTCGGGCTCCTGCCCCTCGTCCTGCTGCGCTGGCGCATGAACCTGATGAGCCTCGGCGAGGAGGAGGCGCGGGCGCTCGGCATCGAGACCCGCTGGCTGCGCCCGCTCCTCGTCGCGGCGGCGACGCTCGTCACCGCGGCGGCGGTCTCGGTGACGGGGGTGATCGGCTGGATCGGCCTGGTCGTGCCGCACGTCGCGCGCGGCCTCGTCGGCCCGGATTTCCGCCGCCTGCTGCCGGCCTCCGCGCTGCTGGGCGCCGGCTATCTCGTGGCGGTGGATCTGGCCGCCCGCACCCTGGCGCCGATCGAGGTGCCGCTCGGCATCCTCACGGCGCTCGCCGGCGCGCCGTTCTTCCTCTGGCTGCTGGCCGCGGGCAAGCGGGGCTGGTCCTGATGCTGTCCGTCGAGGCGCTGGCCTTCGGATACGGCGCGCGCGAGGTCGGCGCCGGCGTCAGCTTCTCGCTCGGGGCCGGCGAGGTGCTGTGCCTGCTCGGGCCGAACGGCGGCGGCAAGACCACCCTGTTCAAGACCCTGCTCGGCCTGCTGCCGGCCCGCGCGGGCCGCGTCCGGCTCGACGGCGAGGACCTGTCGCGCTGGTCGCGGCGCAGGATTGCGCGCGCGATCGCCTACGTGCCGCAGGCGCATGCGGCGTTCTTCCCGTTCACCGTG
This sequence comes from Methylobacterium sp. J-092, assembly GCF_022829325.1. Classification (NCBI taxonomy): domain Bacteria; kingdom Pseudomonadati; phylum Pseudomonadota; class Alphaproteobacteria; order Hyphomicrobiales; family Methylobacteriaceae; genus Methylobacterium; species Methylobacterium sp. J-092. The sequence continues at coordinate 27,416 of NZ_JAKSXU010000132.1, forward strand.
CGCGCGGTGGTGCTGATGGGGCGCGCGGCCCGGCTCGCGCCCTTCGCCAGCCCCGGCCGCAAGGACCGCGAGGCGGCGGACGCGGCGCTCGAGAGGCTCGGGATCGCGCATCTCGGCGAGCGCATCTACACCGAGATCAGCGGCGGCGAGCGGCAGATGGTGCTGATCGCGAGGGCGCTCGCCGGCGAGCCGCGCATCCTGGTGATGGACGAGCCGACCGCGAGCCTCGATTTCGGCAACCAGACCCGCGTGCTCGAGCAGGTCCGTCGTCTCTCGGCCACCGGCATCGCCGTGGTGCTTTCGACGCACGACCCCGGCCACGCCTTCCTCTGCGCCGACCGCGTCGCGCTGCTGCACGGCGGCCGCCTCGTCGCGCTCGGAGACCCTGAGGCGACGATCACGCCCGAGAGCCTGCGCCGCGTCTACGGGGTGGAGGTGGCTGTGGTGCCCCTGCCGGGGCACGGGCGCTCGATCTGCACGCCGATCCTGGCGTGATCCCGAGCCTCGGGGGGCATCGCCCAAGGGGTCGGTCGCCCACGAGGCCGGCGGATGCCCCCGGCCCCATGATCGCAGCCGGTCAGTCGACGGCGACCATCACGTCGGAGGCCTTGACCACGGCGTAGGCCTCGCCGCCGACCGTGAGCTTGAGGCTGTCGACCGCCTCGTTGGTGATCGCCGCGGTGACGATCTGGCCGGCGGCGATCTCGATCTTCACGTGCGCGGTGGTCGCGCCCTTCTCGACGGCGACGACCTTGCCCTTGATGACGTTGCGTGCGGAGATCTTCATCGAACAGCCTCTGTGGATGAAAGAAAAGTCACTTGGTGCCGGGCTCGGCCGGGATCTCGGTGCGCTGCCCGGCCGGGATCACGGAGAAGCCTTGGGCTTCGAAGAACCGCTTGGCCGACGCGCTCTTCAGGAAGTCGAGGAAACGGGCCGCGCCGTTGCCCTTAGCCTCGGACGTGACGGCGAACGGGTACACCACCGGCGGATGGCTGCCCGCCGGAAACACGCCGACCACCTTCACGCCCGGATCGGACTTCGCGTCGCTCTCGTAGACCACGCCGAGGGGCGCCTCGCCGCGCGAGACCAGGGCGAGCGCCGCGCGCACGTTGTCGGCCTGCGCCAGCCGCGGCTGGATCGTGACCCACAGCCCGAGCGTCTCGAAGGCCGCCTTGGCGTACTTGCCCACCGGCACCGAGCTGACCTCGCCGGTGGCGAGCCGCCCGTCCACGCCGAGCGCCTTGGCGAAGCCCTCTACGGTGAACGGGACCTCGCTCTCCTTGGCGTCCTTCGGTGCGACGACGACGAGGCGGTTTTTGAGCAGGTTCACCCGGCTCTCGGCCCGGATGAGCGTCTTCTTGTCGAGGTAGTCCATCCATTCGAGATCGGCCGAGGCGAAGAGGTCGGCCGGCGCGCCCGCCTCGATCTGGCGGGCGAGCGCCGAGGAGGCGGCGTAGCTCGCCTTGACCGCGATCCCGGTCTGCGCGGTGAAGGCCTTGCCGGCGTCGTCCAGGGCGTTCTTCAGGCTCGCGGCACCGAACACCGTGACCGTCTCGGCGGCCTGCGCGGCGGTCCCGAGCAGCAGGGCGGCGACGAGGACGGCGCGCGTGATACCGATCAAGACGACCTCCGAAACGGCCGCCTCGCAGGGGTCGAGCCGGCCGCACCGCTATATCCCAGCAAGTATAGCGATGGCCAGGGCCGATCGCGGGGTCGATGCCGCTCGCCGTGCCGTCGCCGTCCGGGTTAGAATGCCGGACGAGGGGAACCGATGGCGACGCTGAGCATCCGCATCGATCTCGGGCCGGGCAACCGGCTCGGACCCGGTAAGGTGCAACTGCTGGAGATGATCGCCGCGCACGGTTCGATCTCGGCGGCGGGCCGGGCGCTCGGCATGTCCTACCGGCGGGCCTGGATGCTGGTCGAGGCGATCAATGCCGGGTTCAGGCAGCCGGTGGTCGAGGCGCAGATCGGCGGACGGAGCGGTGGCGGGGCGCGGCTGTCCGCCTTCGGCGCGGAGGTGGTGGCGCAGTACCGCGCGGTCGAGCGCCTGGCTGCGGAGGCCGCCGCCCCGTTGCTCGTGCGCCTCGAAGGCGCGGCGGCGGATCCATCCGGCGATCGTGGAGGATCAGGCGACCGACCGGAGGGCGGCGGCGATGGCGTCCCGCTCGGCGGCGAGATCGCCGGTGGCGACGGGGCGTGAGGCGCGGGCGTACCAGTAGGCCGCGTTGGCCGGGTCGCCCTCAAGACGGTGGAGATGGGCGTGGACCCAGGCGGCATCCGCACCCGCCGCGTCCTGGACGAGCGCGTGGGCGCGGTCCCAATGCGTCGGACCCTTCGCCGCCCACCACAGGGCGGCCAGCGCCGGAGGCAGGTCGTGCGGCGGGGCGTCGGCCGCAGGTTCAGGGTCGGGCTGGGCGGTGGGCGTCGCGTCCGGCTTCGTCATCGTCGGCTCCGGCCTGCGCTGGGCTGCAGGCCGGGATGACGCGGGTGCGGGTACGGAGGTTCCGCCTCAGGCGCGCACGGATTGGCGCAGCGCGCCGCGCCCGGCGTAGCGCCCCTGCGCGCCGAGGCCCTCCTCGATCCGGATCAGCTGGTTGTACTTGGCCAGTCTGTCCGAGCGGGCGAGCGAGCCGGTCTTGATCTGCCCGCAATTGGTCGCGACCGCGAGATCGGCGATGGTCGCGTCCTCGGTCTCGCCGGAGCGGTGCGACATCACCGCGGTGTAGCCGGCTCGATGAGCCATATCGACGGCGGCCAGCGTCTCGGTAAGCGAGCCGATCTGGTTGACCTTGATCAGGATCGCGTTCGCAGAGCCCTCCGCGATGCCGCGGGCGAGGCGTTCGACGTTGGTCACGAACAGGTCGTCGCCGACGAGCTGGCAGCGGTCGCCGATGCGCTGGTTGAGCAGGCGCCAGCCCTCCCAGTCGTCCTCGGCCATGCCGTCCTCGATCGACAGGATCGGGTAGGCGTCGACGAGCTTGGCCAGGTAGTCGACTTGGCTCTCGATCGAGCGGACGGTGCCCTCGCCCTCGTAGTGGTAGGCGCCGTCCTTGAACCAGTCGGTGACCGCGCAGTCGAGCGCGAGCACCATGTCGGTGCCCGGCTTGAAGCCCGCCGCCTGGATCGACTCCATGACGAAGTCGAGGCCGGCTTCCGCCGTCGGCAGGTTCGGGGCGAAGCCGCCCTCGTCGCCGACGTTGGTGTTGTGCCCGGCCTTCTTGAGCGCGCTCTTGAGGGTGTGGAACACCTCGGCGCCCATGCGCACCGCCTCGGCGATGGAGGTGGCCCCCACCGGCATGATCATGAATTCCTGGAAGTCGATCGGGTTGTCGGCATGCGCGCCGCCGTTGATGATGTTCATCATCGGCACCGGCAGGACCCGGCCCTGGACGCCGCCGACGTAGCGGTAGAGCGGCAGGCCGGAGGCTTCCGCGGCGGCCTTGGCCACGGCGAGCGACACGCCGAGGATGGCGTTGGCGCCGAGGCGGGCCTTGTTGGGGGTGCCGTCGAGCTCGATCATCGCCTCGTCGACCGCGACCTGGTCCTCAGCGTCCATGCCGCCGATCGCGTCGAGGATCTCGGTCTGGACCGCGTGCACGGCGTTGCGCACGCCCTTGCCGGCGTAGCGGCCCTTGTCGCCGTCGCGCAGCTCCACCGCTTCATGCGCGCCGGTGGAGGCGCCCGACGGCACGGCCGCGCGGCCGAAGGAACCGTCCTCCAGCAGCACGTCGACCTCGACGGTGGGGTTGCCGCGGCTGTCCAGAATTTCGCGGGCGGCGATGTTGGTGATCGCGGTCATGAAGGCTCCTCCCCAAGGGCGCACGCGATCGGCGGCGGGCCCGGATTCGGTCTCGTCGCTGCGGCTTATCCGTCAAGGCGCGGCCTCGGGCAAGGCGGTGCGCGATCGCGCGATGCGACCGGCAAAGTGAATGCAAAAGCCGCCGCCGCCCGTTCCGGTTTCGAGCCCCAGCGGCGATGCCACGAGCGACGCGCGGCCGAACCATGCACGCGGGTCGGATGCACCGCGGCGAGGCCTGCGGTAAGGAGGGCCATGACCGATGAATCCTTGCAGCTGGGGCAGCCGACGCCCCTCCCCGCCGGCCCGCACGAGGCCCGCCTCGACCGGGTGCCGAACCCGCACCCGGATACCGACTACCTCGCCCGCTTCACCGTCCCGGAATTCACCTCGCTCTGCCCGGTGACCGGCCAGCCCGACTTCGCGATCCTGGTGATCGACTACGTCCCGGATCGCTGGCTCGTGGAGTCGAAGTCGCTCAAGCTCTACCTCGGCGCATTCCGCAACCACGGTGCGTTCCACGAGGATTGCACGGTGGGCATCGCCAAGACGCTCGTCGACCTGCTCGGGCCGCGCTACCTGCGGATCGGCGGCTTCTGGTACCCGCGCGGCGGCATCCCGATCGACGTGTTCTGGCAGACCGGTGCGCCGCCCGCCTCCGTCTGGCTGCCCGATCCCGGCGTCCCGCCCTACCGCGCCCGCTGAGGGAAGCCGTACGAACGAAAAGGGCGACCGGAATGCCCGGTCGCCCCAAATTCACGTGCTGGATGGCGAGCCCTTAGTAGGGCGAGCCGTAGTAGCCGCCGTAGGCCGGGGCGCCGTAGCCGCCGTACGCACCGTAGCCGCGGTTGTAGCCGTAGGCATCGCGTGCTGCGCCGGCGGCGATCGCACCGGCTGCGAGTCCGGCGATGCCGAGGCCGACAGCGGCGCCCGTGCCGATGCCGCGACCGCCGCGGTAGCCATAACCCCGGCCGTAGCCGCCGCCGTAACCGTGGCCGTAGCCGCCGCGGAAGCCGGGACGCGCATCGGCCGTGGTGGCGGAGAGGACACCAGCCGAGATGATCGCGGCGGTGACGAGAGCGAACTTGCGCATGATGATCCTTTCTCGATGATCCATCGAATTCACAAGCTCAACGCTGAAGCTGGGCGATCGTTCCGAAGGTTCCATGGCGAAGTGGACCCCAGGGGGAGATTCGGTGCCGGCATTCGCGCCCGGCGAAGGTTAACGAAGCGCCGGCAAGACCGGGGTTCGGGCCTGCGCTCCGCCTCAGGGCGCGTCGCCACTGCACGGGGATGCAGGGGCGCGTGCCGGCGATGAGGGTCTAAGCTTTCTTCGACCGCGCACGGGTCTTGCGCGCACGACCCTGCGCGGGCGGAGATCCGTCGAAGGGCGCCGGGCTGCAGAGCCCGAGCGCGCGCCTGTTCCGCTTCCCGTCGCGTCAGCGCGCGGTGTAGTCGCCGGCGCCCTTGGGGCGCTGCATGGCGAACTTCGCGTCCGGCCCGATCTTGAAATAGTCGAAGTAGCCGCCGCGCATGATCGGCTGCATCGCGGCCGTGTCGACGAGGCCGTCCTTCACGAAGCGGTCGTCGATGTAGATCGAGACCACCTGCCCGATCACCAGGAAGTTGGCGGCCTCGCCCCCTCCGAGCGGAACCAGCGGCACGGTCTGCAGCCACCGGCATTCGAGCGCGGCGGCGGCTTCCGCCACCCGAGGCGCGCGCACCTTGCGCGACGGGGCCGTGGTCAGCCCCGCGAAATCGAACTCGCTCTCGCCGCGCGGCAATGGGGCCGAGGAGGCGTTCATCGGCTCGCGCAGATCGTAGGTGGCGAGGTTGCAGACGAAATCGCCGCCCTCCTCCGCGAAGGTCAGCGCGTCCTTGCGGCCGGTGGAGGAGAACGCGACCATGTCGTCGCCGACCGCGTTGAAGAACGAGTACGGCGCGAGGTTGAGCTTCCCGTCGCGGCTCATGGCACTGATCCAGCCGATCGGCCGCGGCGCGACGATCGCCTTCAGCGGGTTGTGCGGCAGGGTGCGGTCGTCGGGGGCGTAATGCATGGGTGCGAGCCTTACAGGCGCGTGACGATCTCGGCGAGGTCCGGCCGCGGCCGGTCCGACGGGATCTCCTCGGGGGCACCGATATGGATGAAGCCCGCGAGCTTCTCGCGCGGGTCGAGGCCAAGGGCTTCGAGCACGCGGCGATCGTAGGCGTACCATTCGGTCAGCCAGGCGGTGGCGAAGCCCTGGGCGTTGGCCGCCACCACGAGGTTCATGCAGGCGGCGCCCGCCGACAGAACCTGCTCCCATTCCGGGATCTTCACGTGCGGCCCGGCCCGCGACACGACCGCGACGACGACCGGCGCGTGCGCGAGGCGCTTGGCCTCGAGGTCGAGCCGCGCGGCGTCGGCCTCCGGGTTGTCGGCGGCGTAGGTCTTCGCGATCACGGCCCCGATCCGCTCGCGCGCCGCGCCCGCGATCACGATGAAGCGCCACGGCGCGAGCTTGCCGTGGTCGGGCACCCGCGAGGCCAGCGTCAGGATCGTGTCGATCTGCTCCGGACTCGGTCCCGGCTCCGTCATCCGCACGGGCGGCACCGAGCGGCGGGTGCGCAGCATGTCGAGGGTGGCGTTCATCGGGGCGTCTCGGCTGGCCGGTGCGGGGCGGTCCCGCGATCGCGCCGGGATTTCGCACGGGTGGGGCCGGCTGGGAAGTCGGGCAGCTTGGCGCGGGGAGCGCGAGGACCCTCGGCGGCCTTGCGCTCGCCACGGTCCGGGATCACACGGGCGAGACGGTGACGTTCGGCCGGTTCGGCCTTTGGGGAGAAGGCTTGCGACATGCGCGGACGAAGGCTCGGGCCCGGATTGGCGCTGCTGGCTGCGGTCGCGCCGCTCGCAGCCGCGGCGCAGTCGCCGGACCCCTTCGGCAACCGCCTCGGCGGCGGCCTTCCCTCGCCCTCGATCACGACGCCGGACCTGCCCCCGAGCCAGCCCGAGGGCGAGGCGACCCTGTCGCTCTCCGCGCTGCTGTCGGGGATCGGCCAGCCGCTGCGGTCCGGCCTGGTGTGGCGGATCTACGAGGACCGCACCGACGGCGTCCGGCCCGCGATCGTCGCGCGCTCCACCGACCCGGCGCCGACGTTCAAGCTCGCGCCGGGCGCCTACGTCGCCTCCGTGACCTACGGCTTCGCCAGCGCCACCAAGAAGATCGCGATGTCCGGCCAGCCGGCGACCGACACCCTGCGGGTGGCCGCCGGCGCGCTCAAGCTGTCCGGCGCGATCGGCGACACCCGGATCGCGCCGGCGCAGCTCTCCTTCTCGGTCTTCGTGCCGATCGGCACCAACTCGGAGGGGCGGCTGGTGCGCAGCGGCGTCAAGGCCGGCGAGCTGCTGCGCCTGCCCGAGGGCACCTACCACGTGGTCTCGACCTACGGGGAATCGAACGCGATCCAGCGCGCCGACCTGAAGGTCGAGAACGGCAAGGTCACCGACGCCACCCTCAACCACCGGGCCGCCACGGTGACGCTGAAGCTCGTCACCAGCCCCGGCGCCGAGGCCTTCGCCGGCACGGCCTTCTCGGTGCTGACGCCCGGCGGCGACACCATCCGCGAGGCGATCGGCGCGTTCCCGCAGGTCACCCTGGCGGAGGGCGACTACGTGCTGATCGCCCGCCACGACGGGCAGGTCTACACCCGCGAGTTCAAGGTCGAGAGCGGGCTCGACCGCGACATCGAGGTCCTGGCCAAGGCGGGGTGAGCGGGCGCCGGCGCCTTACGGCGTCGGGCTCTCGCCATGCTGCCCGTCGAGCACCGTGCCCGTGCTCGGCACGCTCTCGGCGACGGCCTCGGCCCGGCGCAGGTCGGGCGAGGTCGCCTCGGCGACGAAGCTCGCCACCGCCTCCGCGAGCGGCAGGGTCCGGGTCTGCTGGCTGCCCAGCCGCCGGATCGAGACCGTGCGCTCCTCGGCCTCGCGCCGGCCGAGCGCCAGGATCACCGGCACCTTGGCCAGCGAGTGCTCGCGGACCTTGTAGTTGATCTTCTCGTTGCGCAGGTCCGCCTCGACCCGCAGGCCGGCCCGCGTCAGCGCCCGGACGACCTCCGCCGCATAGGCGTCGGCTTCCCCGGTGATGGTCGCGACCACCACCTGGACGGGGGCGAGCCAGAGCGGGAAGTGGCCGGCGAAGTGCTCGATCAGGATGCCGGTGAACCGCTCCATCGAGCCGCAGATCGCCCGGTGCACCATCACCGGCGGCACCTTCTGGCTCTCGGCATCGACGTAGAACGCACCGAACCGCTCCGGCAGGTTGAAGTCCACCTGCGTGGTGCCGCACTGCCAGTCGCGCCCGATCGCGTCGCGCAGCACGTACTCGAACTTCGGCCCGTAGAAGGCGCCCTCGCCCGGGTTCACCTCGGTGCGGATGCGGCCGCCCGACTGCGCCTCGATCTGCGCCAGCACGCGGGTCATCACCTCCTCGGCATGGTCCCATAGGGCGTCCGAGCCGACCCGCTTCTCGGGCCGGGTCGAGAGCTTCACCACGATCTGGTCGAAGCCGAAATCGGCGTAGGTCGAGAGGATCAGGTCGTTGATCGTGAGGCACTCGTCGGCGAGCTGGTCCTCGGTGCAGAAGATGTGCGCGTCGTCCTGCGTGAAGCCGCGCACGCGCATCAGCCCATGCATCGCGCCCGACGGCTCGTAGCGATGCACGACGCCGAATTCCGCCATGCGCAGAGGCAGGTCGCGGTAGCTCTTCAGACCGTGCTTGAAGATCTGAACGTGGCCCGGGCAGTTCATCGGCTTCAAGGCGAACCAGCGCTTGTCCTCGGCCTCGTCGCCGGCGCTTTGGGCCGCGAACATGTTCTCGCGGTACCAGCCCCAATGGCCGGAGGTCTCCCACAGGGCCTTGTCGAGGATCTGCGGCGCGTTGACCTCGGCGTAGTCGCCCTTCAGGCGGCGGCGCATGTAGGCGATCAGCTCCTGGAAGATCGTCCAGCCCTTGGCGTGCCAGAACACGACGCCCGGCCCCTCCTCCTGGAAGTGGAACAAGTCCATCTCCCGGCCGAGCCGGCGGTGGTCGCGGCGCTCGGCCTCCTCCAGGCGGTGGAGATAGGCGTCGAGCTCCTCCTTCGTGGCCCAGGCGGTGCCGTAGATGCGGGTCAGCATCGGGTTGCTCGAATCGCCCCGCCAGTAGGCGCCGGCGACCTTCATCAGCTTGAAGGCCGGCCCGACCTTGCCGGTCGAGGTCATGTGCGGGCCGCGGCACAGGTCGAACCAGTCGCCCTGGCGGTAGACCTTCAGGTCCTCGCCCGGCGGGATCGCGTCGACCAGCTCGACCTTGTAGGCCTCGCCCCGGTCGGCGAACACCTTGCGGATGTCGTCGCGCTTCCAGACCTCCTTGGTGAAGGCCGCATCGCGGGCCATGATCTCGCGCATCTTCGCCTCGATCGCCGGGAAGTCGTCCGGCGTGAACGGGGTTTCGCGCGCGAAGTCGTAGTAGAAGCCGTTCTCGATCACCGGGCCGATCGTCACCTGCGTGCCCGGCCACAGCGCCTGAACGGCCTCCGCCAGCACGTGGGCGCAGTCGTGGCGGATCAGCTCCAGCGCCCGCGGGTCGGTGCGGTCGAGGAACTCGATGCGGGCGTCGCGCTCGATCGTGTCGGACAGGTCGGCGACGACGCCGTCGAGCGCCATCGCGACGGTGCGCTTGGCCAGCGATTTCGCGATGCCTTCGACCACGCTCCGTCCGGTCACGGCCTCGTCGTAGGCGCGGGTGTTGCCGTCGGGGAATGTCAGGATGGGCATCGTCGCGGTGTCTCCGGGCTCACTCCTGCGTACGCGGCAGGTAAGCGCAAACGAGGGTCGGTCCCCGCGCGGGGCGCGGGAGCGGCCGTTTAGACCGTTTCCGGGCGGGAGGAAACGCCGCGCCGCGCGGCGGCGGGGCTGGCCGCCAAAGAAAGAACCCCGCGCGGTCCTTCGACCGCGCGGGGCTGATGTCGTCGTCCGCGCGAAGCGCGAAGCGGGCTACTCGGCGGCGATCTGGTGCGCCTGCGAGCCGTCCGTGTAGGTCTCGGGCGTCAGGCGCTTGCCCGGCGCGGCGCGCCCCGGCAGCGGCGGCAGCGCCAGCGCCTTGGCGAGGTCGATCCCGGCCCCTTCCGCGACCCGGCGGCCGTAATCGGCGTCAGCATGCGAGAAGTGCCAGACCATCCGCAGCTGGATCGCCTCGGGGCACTGCTTCATGTCGCCGACGAGGTTGGCGATCAGGTCGTCGCGCTCCCAATCCTGGAACGAGCGGTAGCGCACGCCGGCCTGGGTGTAGTCGTCCTCGGTGCGCGAGGTCTGGTAGCGGCCGAGGTTGCCCTGCACCGGCTGGTGGTAGTCCTTCGCGGGCTTCGGCGCCTCGCGCAGGCCCTCGGCCAGCGTCGAGGGCTCGTAGTTGATGTGCTTGTTCGGGCCGGTCCCGTCGACGCCGTAGGTCATCTGCCCGTCGCGCTGGTTCGAGTAGACCTTCACGCCCGGCTGCGGCGCGTTGATCGGCAGCTGCAGGTAGTTGGCGCCGACCCGGTAGCGCTGCGTGTCCGAGTAGGACAGCGTCCGGCCCTGGAGCATCTTGTCGTCCGAGAAGTCGATGCCGTCCACGAGCACGCCCGTGCCGAAGGCCGACTGCTCGACCTCGGCGAAGAAGTTGTCCGGCACGCGGTCGAGCACCATGCGGCCCACGGGCAGCAGCGGGAAGTCCTCGACCGGCCACAGCTTGGTGTCGTCGAGGGGATCGAACGACAGGTGGTCGTTCGGGCCGTCCGGCATGATCTGCACGCAGAACTCCCACTCGGGGAAGTTGCCGGCCTTGATGTTGTCGTAGAGGTCACGCGTGGCGTGGCCGACGTCCTTGCCCTGGATCTCGGCCGCCTGGGCCGAGGTCAGGTTGCGGATGCCCTGCTTGGGCTCCCAGTGGAACTTGCAGAGCACCGCCTCGCCCTGGTCGTTGACCAGCTTGTAGGTGTTGACGCCGGAGCCTTCCATCTCGCGATAGTTGGCGGGGATGCCCCACGGCGACTTCAGGTGCGTCACCATGTGGATCGCTTCGGGGTGCTGCGCCACGAAGTCGAAGAAGCGCCACGCCTCCTGGCGGTTCGTCACCGGGTCCGGCTTGAACGCGTGGATCATGTCGGGGAACTTGATCGCGTCGCGGATGAAGAAGACCTTGAGGTTGTTGCCCACCAGGTCCCAGTTGCCGTCGACGGTCTTGAACTTGACCGCGAAGCCGCGCGGGTCGCGCTCGGTCTCCGGGCTCTCCTTGGCGCCGGCCACGGTGGAGAAGCGCACGAACATCGGCGTCTTCACGCCGGTCTCGTTGAGGACGCGGGCGCGGGTGTACTTGGAAGCCGGCTCGTTGCCGATCTTGCCGTAGGCCTCGAAGTAGCCGTGGGCGCCGGCGCCGCGGGCATGCACGACCCGCTCGGGGATGCGCTCGCGGTCGAAATGCGTGATCTTCTCGATGAACTGGTAGTTCTCGAGCGTCGCGGGACCCCGCTCGCCCACCGTGCGCGTGCTCTGGTTGTCGCGGACCGGGTGGCCCTGGCGGGTCGTCAGGATCGGGCGTTGATCGCTCATGCGAAGAATCTCTCCGTGGTGGTGACGAGGCTCGAGGATCGGCGCCTGCGCCCGCGAACGAGGGGACGCCGTTTCCTGGAATCGTTCCGGGCTCTCCTTATGCGCCACTCCGAACCCATTAGCCAATGCATCGTCGCAAAGGGTATGATAGACAAAAACTATGAACCTTGCCGGCCTGTCGCTCCGCGACCTCGAATACGTGGTCGCCATCGCCGACGAGGGGCATTTCGGCCGGGCGGCCGAACGCTGCAACGTCAGCCAGCCGACGCTCAGCGTCCAGGTGCGCAAGCTCGAGGGCGCGCTCGGGCTCGTGCTGTTCGAGCGCTCCAACCGGCGCGTGCTGATGACGGCGCCGGGCCAGATCATCGTGCGCCAGGCCCGCGCGGTGCTGGCCGAGGCGCAGCGCCTGCTCGCGCTGGCCAGCGAGGGCCGCGGCGCGCCGCTCACCGGTAGGCTCGTGCTCGCGGCGATCCAGACGCTCGGGCCGTACTTCTTCCCCCTGGTGCTGCGGACGATGCGCCAGGAATTCCCGATGCTGGCGCTGGCCCTCAGCGAGGGCCGCACCGCCGACATCCTCGCCGCCCTGCGCGACGGGCGGGTCGACGCCGCCCTGGTGTCGCTGCCCCTGCCCGCCTCGGGGCTCACCGTCTCGCCGCTCTTCGTCGAGCCGTTCCGCCTCGCCTGCCCGGCCGACCATGCGCTCGCGCAGCGCGGGGCCCTGCGCGCCGCCGACATCGCCGGGCCGGACCTGCTGCTTCTCGACGAGGGCAACTGCCTGCGCGACCAGGCGATCGCCGCCTGCGGGGCGGGCAGCGCCGCCGGGCGACATGCCACCAGCCTGGAGACCCTGCGCTCGATGGTGGCGGCCGGGGCCGGCTACACCCTGCTTCCCGCCCTCGCCGTCCCGTCCGGCCCCGATCCGAGCGGGCTCACCGTGATCCGCGGCTTCGACACCGACGGGCCGGGCCGGACCATCGCGCTGGCCTGGCGGGCGAGCGACCCGCGGGCGCCGGGCCTCGCCGCGCTGGCCGCCTTCTTCCGCGCGCAGGCGCCGGCCGGCACCGCCGCCTGCCGCGAGGCGACGATCGCCGCCGGGTGACGAACAGGTCGCACAGGGCTGGGTTGTGCGCCCGTGCGCGTGACAGGCCGGGCGACAGGGTGTAGCGCGGCGCCAGGATCGCGGACCGCCATGCGATCGATCGAACCTGGCGCGTCGCCTTGCCTTTTCCCGCACGGACCATCGCCCTCTGGGCGGCGCTGATCGCCGCCTCGGGCCTGCTCGGCTTCGGCCTGAAGCTCGGGCAGTTCCCGGCCGCGTTCCTGCTCGGGCCGATGATCGCGGCGATCGTGTTCGGGGTGCGGGGGGCGCCGCTCCGGATGCCGCGGCCGGCCTTCCAGGCCTCGCAGGCGATGATCGGCTGCATGGTGGCCCACGCCATCACCGCGGAGATCACCAAGACCCTGATCGCGGACGGCCCGCTGATCCTGCTCGTGGTCGGCGTCACGGTGCTCGCCGGCGCCCTCGTCGGGCTGGTGCTCACGCGCCTGCGGGTGCTGCCCGGCACGACCGCCGCTTGGGGCTCCTCGCCGGGCGGGGCGGCGGCGATGGTGGCGATGGCCGAGGAATACGGCTCCGATCCCCGCCTCGTCGCCTTCATGCAGTACGTGCGCGTCGCCGCCGTGGTGCTCTCGGCCTCGCTGGTGGCGCGGCTGCTGACCGATTCCGTGGCGGCCGGCCCGCCGCCGGCGGTCGCCGAGGCGGCGACCGTGCTGCCGGTGCTGGTCACGCTCGCGGTCGCGGCCGCCGGCGCCGGCATCGCGCTGTGGCTCCGCCTGCCCGCCGGCGCGCTGATCGGGCCGATGCTGCTCGGCGCGGCGCTTCACGCGACCGGCGTCGCCAGCATCACCCTGCCGCTGCCGATCCTCGAGCTCGCCTACGCGACGATCGGCTGGTACGTCGGCCTGCGCTTCACCCGCGAGACCCTGCGCGCGACGCTGCACGCGCTGCCCGGCATCCTCGTCGCGACGCTCGCCGTGATCCTGCTCTGCGCCGGCTGGGCGCTCGGGCTGACGCACCTGCTCGCGATCGACTTCCTCACCGCCTTCCTCGCGACCAGCCCCGGCGGCCTCGACTCGGTGGCGATCATCGCGGTCGGCTCGAAGGTCGACGTGTCGTTCGTGCTCGCGGTGCAGACGCTCCGGCTGTTCGTGGTCCTGATCACCGGCCCGGTGCTGGCCAAGTGGATCGCCCGCGCGGTGCCGCAGGAATCGGCGTGAATGGACGAGGCGGCGTGAATGCATGCGCTCTGGCTCGCCTTCCTGAATTCCTGGCGCGGCCTCGTCCACGGCGCCCGCACCGAGCGCGCCGTGCGGCTCGAGCTGGTGCTGCTCGTCGTCGGCGTGCCGGCGGCCCTCGTGCTCGGCGCGAGCCTCTGGGTCCGCGTCGCGCTGATGGCGACGCTCCTGCTGATGCTCGCCGCGGAGTTTCTCAACACCGCGATCGAGAAGCTGTGCGATCACCTCCATCCCGGCCGCCACCCGCGGATCGGCACGGTGAAGGACCTCGCCTCGGCCGGGACGTTCTCGGCGCAGGCGATCGCCGCCCTGGTCTGGGTCGCTGCGCTGATCGACCGGCTCTGACGCCGCGGCGTTCGCGCCATCGTCGCTCCGGAGCCGGGACCGTGCGGACTTCCGAGCGGGCCTTCACCGTGACGCCGTCGCTCGGACGCTCGCGGAACGCCGGTGCCGGCGTCCCGATCGTCACGACGCCCTTCGCGCTCCGACGTCCCGCCCGGGCGGCGGTGCGGACCATCGTCCCTGCCGCACGTCCGGCGGTCTCCGGCATCCGGGGCCGGGCAGGCATGCGGGGCCGAACGGGGGCGCGCGCTCGCATCTTGCGCGGCAAGCGGCTATTGCCGGCCGCATGTCCGACACCGTGAAACCCGCAAGTCCTCCGGCCGAACCGGCACCCGACTACATCCGCAAGATCCTCACCGCGCGGGTCTACGACGTGGCGATCGAGAGCCCGCTCGATCCGATGCCGCGCCTGACCGTCCGGCTCGGGCGGCCGGTGCTTCTGAAGCGCGAGGACCTGCAGCCGGTCTTCTCGTTCAAGCTGCGCGGCGCCTACAACAAGATGTCGGGGCTCTCGCCCGAGCAGCTCGCCCGCGGCGTGATCTGCGCCTCGGCCGGCAACCACGCGCAGGGCGTGGCCTTGGCGGCCGCGCGCCTGCAGGTGCGGGCGGTCATCGTGATGCCGCGCACGACGCCCGCGATCAAGGTCGACGCCTGTCGCGCCCGAGGCGCCGAGGTGATCCTGCACGGCGACGCCTTCGACGAGGCGCTGAGCGAGGCGCGGCGCCTGGAGGCCGAGCAGGACCTCACCTTCCTCCACCCCTTCGACGATCCCGACGTGATCGCCGGCCAGGGCACGATCGGCATGGAGATCCTGCAGCAGCATACCGGCCCGATCGAGGCGATCTTCGTGCCCGTCGGCGGCGGCGGGCTCGCGGCGGGAATCGCGACCTACGTCAAGTACCTGCGGCCGGAGACCAAGGTGATCGGCGTGGAGCCGGACGACGCCGCCTGCATGGCCGAGGCCCTGAAGGCCGGCGAGCTCGTGCTGCTGCCGAGCGTCGGGCTGTTCGCCGACGGCGTCGCCGTCCGCCAGGCCGGGGCCGAGACGTTCCGGCTGTGCCGCCAGCACCTCAACGAGGTCATCACCGTCGACACCGATGCGATGTGCGCGGCGGTGAAGGACATCTTCGACGACACCCGCGCGGTGTCCGAGCCGTCCGGCGCGCTCGCGCTCGCCGGCGCCAAGCTCTACGCCGAGCGCGAGGGCGGCGCCGGCACGCTCGTCGCGATCTCCTCCGGGGCGAACCTCAACTTCGACCGCCTGCGCCACATCGCCGAGCGGGCCGAGCTCGGCGAGGAGCGGGAGGTCCTGCTCGGCGTCACCATCCCGGAGAAGCCCGGCGCCTACCGGGCCTTCATAAGGGCCCTGGGACCGCGCGCGATCACCGAGTTCAACTACCGCTACGCGCCGGGCGCGCAAGCCAGGATCTTCGTCGGCATCAACCTGCCCGGCGGCCGGCCCGAGAAGCGCGACCTCGTCGCGGGCCTCGTCGCCGGGGGCTACGACGTCCACGACATGAGCGACAACGAGATGGCCAAGGTCCATGTCCGCTACATGGTCGGCGGCCGCGTCTCGGGCCTGGCGCACGAGCGGCTCTACCGCTTCCAGTTCCCGGAGCGGCCGGGCGCGCTGCTGAAGTTCCTCGACGCGCTCGGCGAGGACTTCAACATCACCCTGTTCCACTACCGCAACCACGGTGCCGATTACGGCCGGGTGCTCGCCGGCATCGCCGTGCCCCCCGACGCCAAAGGCCGTTTCGACCGGGCTGTCGAAGCTCTCGGCTTCCCGTGCTTCGACGAGACCGAGAACCCGGCCTACCGGATGTTCCTGGACGGCGAGCCTGCGGCGGCCAAGACCGGCATCGCCGGCTGGTTCGGGCTCAGGAAGGCCTGAGCGACCTCGGGTCCGGCGCGCCCCGAGCATTTTCGAGCGAGGTGGCTCCCGGCTCGCGTGAAGAGGGTGCTCTAGCGCTGCGCCGTCTCGACGCTGACGACGTCGGGGTTCGCCCGCAGGGTCTCGGCGATCGCCTCGACGCTGGTCGCCGACAGGCGCACGAACGCGACCTCGATCTCGTCGAGGGCGGGGTCCTCGGCGGTGCGCGCCAGGAACTGGCGCACCCGCGAGGCCCGTTCGCCGGTCGCCGCGTGCAGGGTGTCGATCGACAGCGTCCCGCGCTTGGCGATCAGGCGGAGGGTCCGCGTCTGCATCCGGTCGCGCCAGCGCTCCTCCAGCGGCTTCACGCCCGCGAGGATCGCGACAACGAAGGTCGTGGTCGCCACCGCCGGGACGTAGAGCCCGCCGCCGATGGCGAGCCCGATCGCCGCCACCGCCCACAGGCTCGCGGCGGTGGTCAGCCCCTTCACGACCTCGCCGCGCAGCAGGATCGTGCCCGCGCCGAGGAAGCCGATCCCGGAGACCACCTGCGCCGCGACGCGCGACGGGTCGAGGACGACGTTCCGGGCGCCCAGCGCGTCGGCGAAGCCGTAGATCGAGACCAGCATGATCAGGCACGAGCCGACGCAGACCAGCATGTGCGTGCGCAGGCCGGCCGCCCAGAGCAGGCGCTCGCGCTCGAGCCCGATCACGCTGCCGAGCAGGGCCGCCAGCGCGAGCCGGCCGATCATCTCTCCGTTGCCGAGCAGGGCCGGTCTCCGTTCTGTCCCGCGATCCTCTGGGGACGATAGGCCGGTTCAGCCCGTCATGCGACGCCGAGCGCGGCCTTCTCCACCTCGTAGGCCGCACGCACGGTCGCCTGCCCGTAGGTGCGCTCCAGGCGCCGGACGGTGAAGTGGGCGCGGGCCATCGACTGGAAGTGGCTCATGAAGGCGGTGTTGACCGCCGCGCCGCCGAACGCGCCCAGCACCGGCACCGCCTGCGCGGCGACCTTCTGCGAGACCACGATGCCGAAGCGCGCCGCGATCTGCGCGGTGAAGCGGATCAGCGCCGGCGCCGACTGGTCGAGCAGCGTCTTGCTCCCGACGTAGCGGGCGGCCTCCGCCATCGTCTTGGCGAGGGCTGCGCGCACCGCGAAGTAGCCGCTCTCGGTCAGGCCGGTGCCCTCGGCCGCGCCCGCCGCATCGCCCTTTCCGCCCAGCGCGAAGACCTGGACGCAGGCGAGCGCACCCTCCGGGTCGTCGAGGTCCTCGCCCTCCTCCCGCGCGATCTCGGCGATCGAGCGCAGCATCAGGGTGGTCGAGACCGGCAGCTCGACGGCCAGCGTCGCGAGGCCGAAGGCGCCTCCGAACGCCCCCGACAGCGCGGCCATGGCCTTGTGGTTGAAGGTGCTCGATCCGGTCAGGCTGCCGAGCAGCGCGCCGAGGCGTCCCTCCGGCTTGACGGCGACGCTCTCGATCTCGTTGCCGGCGGCCGGCGCGACCGCGACCTTCGGCAGGGTCTTGAGCGCAACGCGCAGCGCCCCGCGCATCGCCGCCTCGGTCGAGCGCCCGACGACCTCGGTTACCGGGGCCGGCAGGGACCGGCCGATCATGTCGAGGGGAGCGCCGGCGGCGGCCGAGAGCCGGGCGGCGAGGCCCGGCTGCTCCAGGGCGCGGACGGACCGGCGCAATGCCGCGAGGTCCGCCTCGCTCAAGGGACGCTCGATGGACTCGGTGGCGGCCGGAAGGACCTCACCGGTCAGCGCGATATCGCTCATGCATTCCTCCTCAAGCCTGGGTTCTCAGGGGCACGCCCGGCGAACCGGTAGGAAGCGGGACGGGCGCGGGAGGGTTCCCGTGCCCGCCCGCGGCGGCCATCCCCGCGTCGCCCGAGGCCGGCACGGGCCTGCGGCTCGGCGTTCTGCCGACGGCGAGGCAGAGCAGCACCACCGGGATGCCGACCGCCGAGGTCAGGACGAAGAAGGTCGGGTAGCCGAAGGCGGCGACGATGTAGCCGGCGGTGCCCGCGACGAGCTTGCCCGGCAGCGCGTAGAGCGAGGAGAACAGGGCGTACTGCGTCGCCGCGTAGCCGGGTGTGGTCAGGCTCGACATGTAGGCGATCAGCGCGATGCCGGCGAAGGAGCCGCAGAAGTTCTCGATCGAGATCGCCACCGTCAGCCGCCAGACCTCCGGCCCGCCGGTCGACAGCCAGGCGAAGGAGAGGTGCGAGGCGGCGGCGAGG
Organism: Methylobacterium sp. J-092; assembly: GCF_022829325.1. Lineage (NCBI taxonomy): Bacteria > Pseudomonadati > Pseudomonadota > Alphaproteobacteria > Hyphomicrobiales > Methylobacteriaceae > Methylobacterium > Methylobacterium sp. J-092. Next base: position 45,573 of record NZ_JAKSXU010000132.1, read on the forward strand.
AAGGCGCCGGCCAGCAGCGTCGGGAACATCCCGAATCGCGCCATCGCCCAGCCGCCCGCGAACCCGCCCGCGATGCCGACCCAGATGCCGTAGAGCTTGGTGACGGTGGCGATCTCCTTCAGGTCGAAGCCCAGCGTCCGGTACAGCGGGCTCGCCATCACGCCGGAGACGAAATCCGGCATGCGGTAGAGCGCCACCAGCACCAGCACGCCCGACAGGGCTGGCCCCATCCGGCCGTGCAGCTCGACCAGGGGCTCCAGCACGGCCTGGCGGATCGACAACAGCCGCGTCCCGGCCGCCTTCGGCGTCTGCGCGGCTGCGGCCGCCGGCTCGGGGCGCCGGGTGTCGAAGGCAGGCGCGAGCAGGGTCGCGATCAGGCCGACGAGCATCAGGGCCGCCATCGTCAGGTAGGCGAAGGTCCAGCCCTTGTCGGAGGCGATGAACAGCGCGCCGGCGCCCGCCGTGATCAGGCCGAGGCGGTAGCCGAGGTTCGAGGTCGCCGCGAGGATGCCCTGGAAGTCGGTGCCGGCGGCGTCGATGCGCCAGCCGTCGACGACCACGTCCTGGGTCGCGGCGCAGAAGGCGACGAGGAAGGCGCCGAGGCCGAGCAGCGCGAGGCTCGTCTGCGGATCGGCGAAGGCCATCAGCACCAGGCAGAGCGCCACCGCGACCTGCGTCGTCACCATCCAGGCGCGGCGGCGCCCAAGACGAGCGCTCAGCACCGGAACGTCGATCCGGTCGATCATCGGCGCCCACAGGAACTTCAGCGAGTACGGCAGCGCCACGTAGCTGAACAGGCCGATCGCCTTGACGTTGATGTCCGAGAAGGCGAGCCGCAGGGTGAACGTCCCGAGCACCAGGAGCAGCGGCAGCCCCGAGGAGAAGCCGAGCGCCAGCATCAGGACGATGCGCCGATCCTCAACGAGGTCGCGGGCCCGCAGCCGTCGTGCGGGCTTGTCGGGTGCGGTGTCCTTGGCCATGCGGTGGAACTCCTTGACGCCCTTCCGCCTTGATCCGTGAGAATCGTGGCAGCCTTGCGCCGCCCCGCGCGTCGGGGGCGATCCGTGCGGGGTGCGGCGGCCGGATCATGGTCGATGTCTGCTTAACGCGACATCGCACATTTGCCTGGGTACAAGCGGGACGGGTCGGGAACCTTGCCCCTGCGTACCTGTTCGGATGATGCGAGCGTAGCCGTTCCGCTCGCAACGGTCTGCCGCGCTGGCCCGGCGCGGGGGCCATCCCTGCCTCGAGGCTCCTCGCGTACCGATCGGTTACAGGATGATGGAGACCAGCGATCAGGCGGATTATCCGCTCGCTCCGGCGACATTCGCGCGGGCGTTCGATTCGAGCCCGACGCCGATGCTGCTCACGGGGGCGACGCACGACAACAACCCGATCGTCTGGGTGAACGAGGCCTTCCTGAAGCTGACCGGCTATGACCGCGACGAGCTTCTCGGGCGCAATTGCCGGATGCTGCAGGGCGCCGGCACGGACGCGTCGGAGGTCGCGCGCCTGCGCGCCGCGCTCGAGGCGGCCGAGCCGATCGAGTGCGAGCTCCTGAACTACCGCAAGGACGGCACCGCCTTCTGGAACAGCATGACCGTCAACCCGGTGCGAAACGCCGACGGACGGGTGACGTTCTTCTTCGCCGCGCAGGCCGACATGACCGACAAGCGCACCGTCGAGCAGGCGATGCGCGGCACCAACGACGAGCTGGAGCGCCAGGTCGGGCAGCGCACCGCCGACCTGCAGGCGGCCCTCGAGCAGAAGACCGCCCTGCTCCACGAGGTCGATCACCGGGTCAAGAACAACCTCCAGGTGATCTCGTCGCTGATGCTGCTGAAGGCCCGGCGCACGCCCGAGGGCGAGGCGCGCGATGCGCTCTCGAGCATGGCCGAGCGCATCGGCGCGCTCTCGACCGCCCACCGCATGCTCTACTCGGCCGGCGACGTCACCAAGTTCAACCTGTCGGACTTCACCGACGACTTCCTGTCCGATCTCAACGCCGGGCTCGATGCGGAGCGGACCCGGGTCGAGGCGCGGATCGACTCGATCGCCGTCTCCGCCGCGATGGCCGCGCCGCTCGCCCTTATGATCCACGAGCTGGCGACCAACGCCGTCCGCCACGCCTTTCCCGAGAACCGGAGCGGTCGCATCGGCATCACCGCGCAGCGCACCGATGCCGGCATGCACCTCACGATCGAGGACGACGGCGTCGGCCTCGATGCGGGGCCGGTGAACCCGGCGGGCTTCGGCCGGAACCTCGTCGAGATGGTGGTGCGGCAGCTGCGCGGCACGATCACGTGGCGCGATCGGGCGCCGGGCACCGTCGTCGAGATCGACATTCCCCTGGCGGAGGACGCGTGAGCGCCCCGGCCCTGCGCATCCTCGTGGTCGAGGACGAGGCGCTGATCGCCCTCGAGCTCGAGTTCCTGCTCGACGACCTCGGCTACGTCACGGTCGGCATCGCCGCCAGCTCGACCGAGGCGATCGCGCTCGGGCAGTCCACCGCACCCGACATCGCGCTCGTCGACATCCACCTCGTCGACGGGCCGACCGGCGTCGACGTCGCCCGCGCGCTCAGCGCCGACCCGCGCACGACGGTGGTGTTCATGACCGCCAACGCCAAGCGCATCCCCGACGACTTCGCGGGCGCCTTCGGCGTGATCTCCAAGCCCTATTCCGAGCGGGTCGTGGCGAGCACCCTCGACTACGTGGCCGGCTGCCGCGCCGGGCGCGTCCCGGCCCCGCCCTGCCCGGACGGGTTCTTCCGCGCGCCCGGTTGAGCCGGGCTCAGCCGGCGGCCGCCTCGCGCTCGCGCTTGAGCCGGTAGAGCGCCTCCATCGCCTCGCGCGGCGTCAGCGCGTCCGGGTCGATCGCGTCCAGCAGCAGGCCGAGCGCGTCGTCCGCCTCGACCGCCGGTTCCGGCAGAGGGGGCGGCGCGAGGCTCGCGAACAACGGCAGGTCGTCGATGCGCGGACGGCTGGGGCGCTCGCGCTCGGCCTTCTCCAGCCCCTTCAGGATCGCGCCGGCCCGCGCGACGACGCTGCCCGGAAGGCCCGCGATCCGCGCCACCTGGAGCCCGTAGCTGCGCTCCGCCACCCCCGGCACCACCTCGTGCAGGAAGACCACGCCGTCCCGGTGCTCGGCGACCTTCAGGGTGGCGTTGTCGAGCCGCGCCAGCCGCTGGCCCAGGGCGGTCAGCTCGTGGAAATGGGTGGCGAACAGCGCGCGGCAGGCGTTCGTCTCGTGCAGGTGCTCGAGGCAGGCCCAGGCGATCGAGAGCCCGTCATAGGTCGCGGTTCCGCGCCCGATCTCGTCCAGGATCACCAGCGAGTGCCGGGTCGCCTGGTTCAGGATCGCGGCCGTCTCGACCATCTCGACCATGAAGGTCGATTGCCCGCGCGCGAGGTCGTCGGCGGCGCCGACCCGGGAGAACAGGCGGTCGACGCGGCCGATCCGGGCCTGGAGCGCCGGCACGAAGGCGCCGATCTGCGCGAGCACGGCGATCAGGGCGTTCTGGCGCAGGTAGGTCGACTTGCCGCCCATGTTCGGGCCGGTGATCAGCCGGATGCGGCCGCGCCCCTCGCCCGAGAGGTCGCAATCGTTGGCGATGAAGGCCGCGCCGGATTTGCGCAGGGCCGCTTCGACCACCGGATGGCGGCCGCCCGCGATGACGAAGCTCAGCGACGCGTCGACCTGCGGCCGGCGCCAGTCGAGCTCCACCGCAAGCTCGGCGTGGCTCGCGGCCACGTCGAGGGCGGCCAGGGCCTCGGCTATGCCGCCGATCGCCTCGGCCTGCGCGACGATGCGGGCGGCGAGGTCGTCGAAGACGGCACCTTCCAGGGCGAGCGCCCGCTCGGCGGCCCCGGAGATCTTCTGCTCCAGCGCGCCGAGCTCGACGCTGGTGAAGCGCATGGCGTCGACCATGGTCTGGCGATGCACGAAGTCGCGCATCAGGCCCTTCAGGCAGGCTTCGCCGACCGATTGCGGCACCTCGATGAAGTAGCCGAGCAGGCCGTTGTGCTTGATCCGCAGCGTGCGGCACCCGGTCTCCTCGGCGTAGCGCGCCTGCAGGGCCGCCACGACCTTGCGCGAGTCGCTCCCGAGCAGGCGGGCCTCGTCGATGTCGGGATGGTAGCCGGCGCGGACGTATCCGCCGTCGCGGCGGTTCAGCGGCAGCTCGTCGGCGAGGCTCGCGCGCAGCATGTCGAGCAGATCGCGATCGGCGCGGGCGAGGATGCCGGAGAGCCGCGCCAGATCCTCCGGCAGGTCGCGTCCGTCCGACAGGCGCGCGCCGAGCGCCAGCGCCACGTCGAGCCCGTCGCGGATCGCGGCGAGGTCGCGCGGGCCGGCTCGGCCGAGGCCGGTGCGGGCCAGCGCGCGGGCGAGGTCGGGCGCGCGGGCGAGCGCGTCGCGCAGCGTCGCGCGCAGGGCGCGATCCTCCACCAGCCGCGCCACCGCCTCGTGTCGCCGCGCGATGGCGGCGAGGTCGGTGAGCGGCCCGGCCAGATGCTCGGCCAGGAGCCGCGCGCCGTTGGCCGAGACGGTCCGGTCGATCGCGTCGAGGAGGCTGCCCGCCCGCTCGCCCGAGAGCGTGCGCGTGAGCTCGAGGTTCGCGCGCGTCGCCGCGTCGATCGCCAGCGTCGTCCCGGCCTCCTCGCGGGTCGGCACGCTCAGGGGCGCGCGGGCGGCGAGCTGGGTGCGCGCGACGTAGAGCAGCGCCGCTCCGGCGGCGGCGATCTCGGCGCGGGTGAAGGCGCCGAAGCCGTCGAGCGTCGCGACGCCGTACTGCTCGCGGATGCGGCGCTCGGCCGAGGCCGGCTCGAGCTCCGCCTGGGCCAGGGGCACCACCGCCGCCCGCGTCTCGGCCCAGAGCCGGGCGAGCGCCGGATCGGTGTGGATGGCCTCCGACAGGACGATCTCGCGCGGATCGTGGCGGGCGATCGCGCCGGCGAGGTCGGCGCCCGCAACCTCGCTCAGGGCGAAGCGCCCGGTGGAGATGTCGATCGCCGCGAGCCCGTAGGCGAAGGCCGTGTCCGAGACCTTGCGACGGCCGACCGCCAGAAGCAGGTTGGCGCTGCCCGGATCGAGCAGGCGGTCCTCGGTGATGGTGCCGGGGGTGACGAGGCGCACGACCTCGCGGCGGACCACCGATTTCGGGCCCCGGCGCTTGGCCTCGGCCGGATCCTCGGTCTGCTCGCAGACCGCGACCCGGTGCCCGAGCCCGATCAGCCGGCTCAGATAGTCGTCGGCGCGCTCCACCGGCACGCCGCACATCGGGATGTCGGCGCCGCCGTGCTTGCCGCGCTTGGTCAGGACGATGCCGAGCGCCCGCGAGGCCGTCTCGGCATCGGAGAAGAACAGCTCGTAGAAGTCGCCCATCCGGTAGAACAGCAGGCAGTCCGGGTTGGCGGCCTTGATCTCGATGTACTGCGCCATCATCGGCGTCGGGCCGGCGACCTCCGCGGTGCCTGATCCGGCGACGTCGGCGAGGTTTCGGGCTGAGCTGCGGGCCATGAGACGGCTCTTAGCAGACGCGTCCGGGTTTGATCAGCGGCTGCCCGCCGGATCGCTGGGGAGAAGGCCGGACGCTGCCGGCGACGCAACGAACGAAGGAAGCCGGCGCCATGGGGCGCCGGCTTCCTCGCATCGCTCCGAGGCGGATCGATCAGTAGCGCGGGCCGCCGACCGTGTTGCCGAGGTTCTGCTGGTAGCCGCGCATCGCCGGGTTGCGCGCATTCGGGTTCCCGTGGCGCATGGTATTGCGGCGGCGCATCATGCGCTCGGCCTTGGTGGAGTGGTGATGACGGTAGTGGCGGCGATAGGCGACCGCGTCTGTCGTGCTGCCGGCGACGATGCCGGCCTGCGGCATCGCGGGCGCGGCGGAGACGGAGATCGACCCCAGGCCGAGGCCGCCGAGAAGCAGTCCGGTCGCAAGGGTCAAGGAAAGACGTGTCATCAAGAATTCTCCAGTCCGCGCTCATGCGCTGCCGGGCTATAAGTTCAAGCGCCTCAAGTCGTTCCAGGCATCGGCCGTGGAATCGTGCCGTCGAAGGGGGATTAATTTCTTGGGTAAATCGGGATTGTTCGCGGGCTTGAATCGTAACGCCGCCCGATCGTCACGGTAGGACGATCGCGATGCCATCCGCCCCGACGTCTGCTCTGTCCCCGCTCAGCCCCCTGCCGATCGATGCGGCGCTTCCCGCCCTGCGCGCGGCGCTGGCATCCTCGAACGCCGCCGTGCTGGTCGCTCCGCCGGGTGCCGGCAAGACGACGCGGGTGCCGCTCGACCTCCTCGACGCGCCCTGGCTCGGCTCCGGCAAGATCATCGTGCTGGAACCGCGCCGTCTCGCTGCGCGTGCCGCGGCCGATCGCATGGCCGGCACCCTGGGCGAGCGCGTCGGCGACACCGTCGGCCTGCGCGTCCGGCTCGGCTCGAAGATCTCGGGCCGCACCCGGATCGAGGTCGTGACCGAGGGGGTCTTCGGCCGCATGATCCTCGACGACCCGGAACTGTCCGGCATCGGCGCGGTGCTGTTCGACGAATTCCACGAGCGCTCGCTCGATGCCGATTTCGGCCTCGCCCTCGCCCTCGACGCGCAGGCCGGCTTGCGCGACGACCTGCGCATCCTGGTCATGTCGGCGACGCTCGACGGCGCCCGCGTCGCGCGCCTGCTCGGCGACGCGCCGGTCGTGGCGTCCGAGGGACGCGCCTTTCCGGTGGAGACCCGCTACGCCGACTGCGATCCGAACCGCCGGATCGAGGACGCGATGACGGACGCGATTCTGCGTGCGCTGCGGGCCGATCCGGGTTCGGTCCTGGCCTTCTTGCCGGGCCAGGGCGAGATCCGCCGCGTCGCCGCGGCGCTGGAAGGCCGCGTCGGGCCCGAGGTCGCGGTCGCGCCGCTCTACGGCGCGCTGATGCCGGCCGAGCAGGACCGGGCGGTGTCGCCGGCCGCACCCGGCGCACGCAAGGTGGTGCTGGCCACCAGCATCGCCGAGACCTCGCTGACGATCGAGGGCGTGCGCATCGTGGTCGATTCCGGCCTCGCGCGGGTGCCGGTCTACGAACCCGGGCTCGGGCTGACCCGGCTGGTGACCGCGCGCGCCTCCCGCGCCTCGGTCGACCAGCGCCGCGGCCGCGCGGGCCGGACCGAGCCCGGCGTGTGCTGGCGGCTCTGGGCCGAGGCCGGAACCAGCGCGCTCGAGCCGTTCACCCGCCCCGAGATCGTCTCGGCGGACCTGGCCGGCCTCGTGCTCGATTGCGCCGAGTGGGGCGTGACCGATCCCGGCACCCTCGCCTTCCTCGACCCGCCGCCGGCGCCCGCCCTGAAAGAGGCGCGCGCGATGCTGCGCGACCTCGATGCGATCGACGCGGACGGGCGCCTCACCGAGACCGGGCGGCGCCTGCGCGCCCTCCCCCTGCCGCCGCGGCTCGCCTGCATGGTGGTCGCCGCCGCCGGCCTCGGCGCAGCGGCGGCCGCCGCCGACCTGGCCGCCGTACTGGTCGAGCGCGGCCTCGGCGGCGACGCGGTCGACCTCGCCGACCGGGTCGAGCGCTTCCGTCGCGACCGCGGGCAGCGCGCGGCCGACATGCGCCGGATGGCACAGGGCTGGGCACGGTCGGCCGCCGCATCCGGCGATCGCGGGGCTCCCGAGCCGAACGCCGGATCGTTGCTGGCGCTGGCCTATCCCGACCGGGTCGCGAAGGCGCGCGGGCGCGAGGGCGAGTTCGTGATGGCCAACGGCCGGGCCGGGCGCCTCGACCCCGCCTCCCCGCTCGCCCGCGAGCCGTTCCTCGTCGTCGCCGACATCGTCGGCGCCGCCGGCAACGCCCGCATCCTCGCCGCCGCCGCGATAGACCTCGACGCAATCGAGGCCGGCTTCGCCGACCGGATCGAGGGCGTCACGCAGGTGACCTTCGACGCCGCGGCACGGGCGCTGCGGGCCCGCAGCCTGCGCCGTCTCGGCGCCGTCACGCTCGGCGAGCGCACGCGCCCGGTTCCGCCGGATCTCGACTCGGCCAAGGTCCTCGCCCGCGGCATCGCCGGGCTCGGCCTCGAGCGCCTGCCCTGGACCCCGGCGCTAACGCAGTGGCGCGCCCGCATCGCGTTCCTGCGCGCGGCGGAAGGCGGCGACTGGCCCGATCTGGCGGACGGCGCCCTCGCCGGGACGGTCGAGGACTGGCTCGCGCCCGCCCTCCTCGGCCGCCTCGGCCTCGACGCCGTCACCGCCAGCGACCTCGGCGAGGCGCTGCAGGGGTTGCTGCCCTGGCCCCTCCGGGCTCGCCTCGACGCCGAGGCGCCGACCCATGTCGAGGTGCCGACCGGCTCGCGGATCCCGATCGACTACGAGGCCGAGGGCGGCCCCGTCCTGGCCGTGCGGGTGCAGGAGCTGTTCGGGCTGGCGACGCATCCGACCATCGGCCGGGCGCCGCTCGTGCTCCACCTGCTCTCGCCCGGCCACCGTCCGGTGCAGATCACCCGCGACCTCCCGGGCTTCTGGCGCGGCTCCTGGAGCGCCGTGCGCACCGAGATGCGCGGCCGCTATCCGCGCCACCCCTGGCCGGAGAACCCGCTGGAAGCGCCGCCGACCCGCCGCGCCAAGCCGCGCGGCACATGAGCGCGAACGGCAGGTAACAGGTGACAGGTGACAGGCGGCGGGCGCGATGCGACCGTGACACGAAGCCGGGCGCCACCGCCCGCCGCGAGATCGAGACTCCGCCCGCATGCCGACCGAAGAACCGCAGAATCCCGAAGCCGGGCAGCCCGAGGGCGACGGCTGGACGCCGATCCACGACACCGGCTTCATCGCCCATGTCGGCCCGGTCTACGTCCGCGACGGCGCCTACGCGTTCCGGGCCGCCGACAAGCACGCCAACCTGATCGGCGTCGTCCACGGCGGGATGCTGATGAGCTTCGCCGACCGGGCGCTGGGCGAGACCGCGATGCGGGCGGCCGACGGGGCGAACTGCGTGACGATCCAGATGGAGATGCAGTTCGTCGACACCGCGCGGCTGGGCGACTGGATCACCGTGGCGCCGGAGGTGATCAAGCGCACCGGCTCGCTTGTCTTCCTGCGCTGCGAGCTTCGGCACGCGGCGCGCGTCGTCGGCGTCGCCTCCGGCGTCTGGAAGATCCTGCGCCGGCGCCCGGAGGCGCCCCCCGTTCCCGGACCGACCGGCGACGCTATCTGAGAGCGCCATGACCATCTTAGACGATCCGACCCTGAGCCGCCTCGGCGCGGCCCTGGCCGACCTGCCCAGGCGCGGCCTGCCGCCGGTCGAGACCTGGAACCCGCCCGATTGCGGGGCGATCGACATGCGCATCGCCGCCGACGGCACGTGGTTCCACGCGGGCACGCCGATCCGCCGCCCGAAGATGGTCAAGCTCTTCGCCTCGATCCTGCGGCGCGAGCCCGACGGCACCACCGTCCTGGTCACGCCGGTGGAGAAGGTCTCGATCGTGGTGGAGGATGCGGCCTTCGTCGCCGTCGAGATGGCGGTCGACGGCGCGAGCGAGGCGCGCCGCATCAGCTTCCGCACCAACGTCGACGACCTCGTGCCCGTCGACGCCGAGCACGAGCTCCGCTTCGCGCAAGGCGAGGCCGGGGCGCTCAAGCCCTATCTCCACGTCCGCCGCGGCCTCTGGGCGCTGGTGACGCGGGCGCTCACCTACGACCTCGTCGCCCTTGCCGAGGAACGCGACCTCGACGGCGCCCCCTGGCTCGGGATCGCCGCCGGCGGCCGCTTCCACCGCATCGCCCCGGCCGATGCGGCGTGAGCATCGTGGGCAGCCCGACCCGCGACGCGGACCTCGCCGACTTCCTGGCGCGCGCCGAAGCGCGTCTCGCGCGCGACCCGCCCGGGCCGGACGACCCGACCTCGAACCCGCGCGGCGACCACAGCCTGGAGCCCGACGGCAGCGCCGTGATCCCGCCGCCGCCCCATCGCCGGGCGGCCGTGCTGGTGCCGGTCGTCGCGCGCGACGCCGGCCTCGCGATCGTGCTGACGCAGCGCGCCGCCCACCTGCGCGACCATTCCGGCCAGGTCGCGCTGCCCGGCGGCAAGATCGACCCGACCGATGCGAGCCCGCACGCGGCGGCCTTGCGCGAGGCCGAGGAGGAGATCGGCCTGTCGCCGGAGCGCGTGCGGATGCTGGGCTACCTCGATCCCTACCTGTCCGGCACCGGGTTCCTGGTGGCGCCGGTGATCGGTCTGATCGACCCGGAGGCGCGCCTCGCGCCGAACCCGGCCGAGGTCGACGCGATCTTCGATGTGCCCTTGGCGGTGCTTGCCGACCGCGCGCGCTACGAGCTGCGGATACGGGTGTGGCAGGGGCGCGAGCGGCGATTCTACGCCCTCCCCTACGGCGAGCGGCTGATCTGGGGTGTGACAGCGGGCATCCTGCACAACCTCGCCGAACGGCTCGATTTCGGGCGGCCGAAGGCCCAATCTTAAGCCGCGCGGGGATCGCCCGCGCCCAACGATCGGGTGCCATGCTGCGTCGCTTCGTGGAGGAGTTCGGGCTCTTCCTGCTGCCCTTCGGGCTGTTCTTCGCCTACCTGCTGCTCGTCGGCCGCAACCCGCTGCAGCGGGCGCACTGGGACGCGCAGGCCTTCCGCCTCGTCCTGGCCGGCTTGGCCGTGGTGATCGCCTCGATGGTCGCCTCGGGCCTGTTCTCCGAGCGCCATGCCGCCGGCTTCGTGCCGACCCACATGGAGAACGGCCGCCTGGTGCCGGGCGAGTTCCGCTGATGCGCAGCCTCGACCCCGAGGGCCCGGCACGGCTGCTCGCCAGGCCGGAGGTGCGGGCGGCGCTCGGCGCCCTGGACCAGGCCAGCGAGGAGACCCGCCTCGTCGGCGGCTGCGTCCGCGACGCGCTCCTCGGGATCGACGCCGCCGACATCGACCTGGCGACGACGCTGCTGCCCGACGCCGTGATCGCCCGCGCGCAGGCGGCGGGCCTCAAGGCGGTTCCGACCGGGATCGAGCACGGCACCGTCACGCTGGTCGTCGCCGGCCGACCGGTCGAGGTCACGACCCTGCGCGAGGACGTCGAGACCGACGGGCGGCACGCGGTCGTCCGCTTCGGCCGCGACTTCGTGCGCGACGCCGAGCGGCGGGACTTCACGGTCAACGCGCTCTCGCTCGGGGCCGACGGCACGCTGCACGACACCACCGGCGGCCGCGCCGACCTCGCGGCCGCCCGCGTCCGCTTCATCGGGGACCCCGCGACCCGGATCCGCGAGGACGCCCTGCGCATCCTCCGGTTCTTCCGCTTCCATGCCCGCTTCGGCGAGGGCCGACCGGACGCGGACGCGCTCGCCGCCTGCATCGCCGCGCGGGCGGCCCTCGACGGCCTGTCGCGGGAGCGCGTGCGATCGGAATTCCTGAAGCTTCTAGCCGCGCCGCATGCGCTCGAGGCGGTCGATGTCCTCGCCGAGACCGGCCTCCTGGCCCGCATCACCGGGGGCGTCGCCGAGAGGGGGCGTCTGTCGCGCGCGATCGCGGCCGGCGCTCCGACGATCCACCGGCTCGCCGCCCTTTCCGTGACGACGCGGGCGGATGCCGAGCGCCTCGCCGAGAGCCTGCGCCTGTCCAAGGCCGAGCACGTCGCCCTCGATGCTTATGCCCGCGCCCTAGCCGCCTTGAAGACCCGGGCCGTGATCGACATTCCGGCGCTGCGGGCGCTCGCGGCCGAGCACGGACCGGCGGCCCTGGGGGCGGCGCTGGCCGTCGTCGCCGGCGAGCCGCGGCCGGTGATCGGGGCCGACGCCGCGGCTGCCTGGAGGGACATGAAGGACGGCCCGGCCCCGGTCCTGCCGGTGACCGGCGCGATCCTCGTCGCCCGCGGCATCCCGGCCGGGCCGCGGATCGGGCTCGCCTTGACGGCGGCGCGCCGGCGCTGGCTCGACCAGGGCTGTCCCGTCGGCCCGGAAGCGGCCGAGGCGCTGATCGCGCACGTCCTCGACATGGAAAAGCCCGCCGAACCGCACCGGTGACGGCGGTTCGAGCGGGCTTCGGGAGCCTCGGCCGAGAGCGGCGAACGGCTCAGAGCTTGAGGAGGTTCTTGGTCTCCTGGAGCTGCACGATCTGGCCGTTCAGCTCCTCGCGCTTCTGCAGGTCCTCGGTGGCGTCGCGCTGCAGCTCGGCCGCCTCGATGTCGCGGTCGAGAGATTCCGGGGTCAGCTCCTCGATCGGCGCCGCGCGCTCGGCCAGCACCGTCACCCCGGTCGGGCCGATGTCGGCGAAGCCGCCGCGGACGTAGATGCGCTTGCCGCTGTTGGTGCGCTCGGTGACCACGATCACGCCGACGCGGAGCGAGGTCAGCACCGGAGCGTGGCCGGCGAGGACGGTCATCTCGCCCTCGGTGCCGGGAAGCTGCACCGACTCGACCTCGCCGGAATACAGCGACCGCTCGGGGCCGACGAAATCGAAGTGGAAGGTGTCCATGCGCTCGGAATCCCGACGTTTGTCATTCCCGGCACGCGGCCTGCTGAAGGCTGCGTGCCGACCTGAGAGGTTAGGCCCTGCGCCGGTCCGTGGCGAAGCCGAGGCCGAAGCCGACCAGAGCGCCGATGCCGGCGAACAGGCCGATATGCTGCATCTGACCGGTGGTCAGCTCGCCGCCCCGGGTACCGGCCGGGCGGTCGCCCTGCACCTCGACCGAGAGCGGCCCGATCTTGAGCTCGGCCGCCTCGGGCCGCGTGACGTAGCCGACGAGGCCGCCGGCCAGGAGGCCGACGACCAGAAGGACGATCTTGCCGTTCAAGACCTCAGGCGGCCTTCAGCTTCTTGGCCTTGGCCTGGGCGTCCTCGATGGTGCCGACCATGTAGAAGGCCGCCTCCGGCAGGTCGTCGTACTTGCCCTCGACGAGGCCCTTGAAGCCCTTGATGGTGTCTTCCAGCGGCACCTGGATGCCCGGCGAGCCGGTGAAGATCTCGGCCACCGAGAACGGCTGCGAGAAGAAGCGCTCGATCTTGCGGGCGCGGGCCACGGTCAGCTTGTCCTCTTCCGACAGCTCGTCCATCCCGAGGATGGCGATGATGTCCTGGAGCGACTTGTAGCGCTGCAGCGTCTGCTGGACCTTGCGGGCCACCTCGTAGTGCTCCTCGCCGAGGATCGCCGGCGAGAGCATGCGCGAGGTCGAGTCGAGCGGGTCCACCGCCGGGTAGATGCCCTTCTCGGCGATCGAGCGCGACAGCGTCGTGGTCGCGTCGAGGTGGGCGAAGGAGGCGGCGGGCGCAGGATCGGTCAGATCGTCGGCCGGCACGTAGATCGCCTGCACCGAGGTGATCGAGCCCTTGTTGGTGGTGGTGATGCGCTCCTGCAAGGCGCCCATGTCGGTGGCCAGCGTCGGCTGGTAGCCCACCGCGGACGGGATGCGGCCGAGCAGCGCCGACACTTCCGAGCCGGCCTGGGTGAAGCGGAAGATGTTGTCCACGAAGAACAGCACGTCCTGGCCCTGGTCGCGGAAGTCCTCGGCGATGGTGAGGCCGGTGAGCGCGACGCGCGAGCGGGCACCGGGCGACTCGTTCATCTGGCCGTAGACCAGCGCGCACTTGGAGCCCTCGGCCGAGCCGTTATGCTCCTTCGGGTCCATGTTGACCTTGGACTCGATCATCTCGTGGTAGAGATCGTTGCCCTCGCGGGTGCGCTCGCCGACACCGGCGAAGACCGAGTAGCCCGAGTGCACCTTGGCGATATTGTTGATCAGCTCCATGATCAGCACGGTCTTGCCGACGCCGGCGCCGCCGAACAGGCCGATCTTGCCGCCCTTGGCGTAGGGAGCGAGCAGGTCGACCACCTTGATGCCGGTGACGAGGATCTGCGACTCGGTCGACTGGTCGGTGTAGTCCGGCGCCGGCTGGTGGATGGCGCGCAGGCTGTCGGACTGGATCGGGCCGGCCTCGTCGATCGGCTCGCCGATGACGTTCATGATGCGGCCGAGCGTGTTGTGGCCGACCGGCACCATGATCGGCGAACCCGTGTCCGTGCATTCCTGCCCGCGGGTCAGGCCCTCGGAAGTGTCCATCGCGATGCAGCGCACAGTGCTCTCGCCGAGCTGGGCGGCGACTTCGAGAACGAGGCGGGCGCCGTTGTTCTTGGTCTCGAGCGCGTTCAGGATTTCCGGCAGGTGGCCGTCGAACTGGACGTCGACGACGGGGCCGATGACCTGGGTAATCTTGCCGACCTTGTTGGAGCCGGCGCCGGGGAGAGCGGTGTTTGCCATGATTGCGTGCCCTTGAAAGGTATGCGGTCGGTGCGCCGGTGAGGGCGCTTAGAGGGCTTCGGCGCCCGAGATGATCTCGATGAGTTCCTTGGTGATCATCGCCTGACGCGTGCGGTTGTAGATCAGCGTCTGCTTCTTGATCATCTCGCCCGCGTTGCGGGTCGCGGAATCCATGGCGCTCATGCGGGCGCCCTGCTCGGAGGCCGCGTTCTCCAGGAGCGCCCGGTAGACCTGGACCGTGAGGTTCTTCGGCAGCAGCGTCTCGAGGATCGCTTCCTCGGACGGCTCGAACTCCAGGGCCGAGTCGGCTGGCGCGCCGGTGGTGCTGGCCACGCCCTCGGGCAGCTCCGCCGGGATCAGCCGCTGCGCCGTCGGGATCTGCGAGATCACCGAACGGAACTCGGAGAAGAACAGCATCGCGACGTCGAACTCGCCGGCCTCGTACCGGGTCAGGATCTTGTCGGCGATCTCGGCGGCGAAGGGGTAGTCCACCGGGCGGTTGCCGCGGATGTCCTGGCTCTCGACGATCTGCTCGCGGAACTGGCGGCGCAGCTGGTCGAGGCCCTTCTTGCCGACCGTCATCATCTTGACGGTCTTGCCCTCGGCCGTGAGCTTGTCGGCATGGGCCCGCGCCAGGCGCGCGATCGACGAGTTGAAGGCGCCGCACAGGCCTCGGTCGCCGGTGCAGACGATCAGCAGGTGCGTCTGGTCCTTGCCGGTGCCGGCCAGAAGCTTCGGGGCGCCGACGCCGCCGACGAGGTTCCCGGCGAGGTTGCCGAGCACGGCCGCCATCTTCTCGGCGTAGGGCCGGCCGCTCTCGGCGGCCGTCTGGGCGCGCCGCAGCTTCGCGGCGGCGACCATCTGCATCGCCTTGGTGATCTTCTGCGTCGCCTTCACCGAAGTGATGCGGTTGCGCAGATCCTTCAAACTCGCCATCGGGTGGTCCGGTCTCTCAGGGCCTGTTCACGACCGGGCGCCCGTCGCCGGGCGCCCGATGCGGCGGGTTCTCAGTTCGCGAGCGACTTGGCCACGCCCTCGACCACGCTCTTCAGCTTGGCGGCGCTGTCGTCCGACAGGTCCTTCGAGTCGCGGATGGTGGAGAGCAGGTCGGCGTGCTTGGAGCGCAGCGCGGAGAGCAGCGCGTCCTCGAACGGGCGGACCTTCGCCACCGGCATCTTGTCGAGGTAGCCGTTGACGCCGGCGTAGATCACCGCGACCTGCTCTTCCATCTTCAGCGGCGAGAATTGCGGCTGCTTCAGGAGCTCGGTGAGGCGCGAGCCGCGGTTGAGCAGCTGCTGGGTCGAGGCGTCCAGATCCGAGCCGAACTGGGCGAAGGCCGCCATCTCGCGGTACTGCGCCAGCTCGCCCTTGATCTTGCCGGCGACCTTCTTCATCGCCTTGGTCTGGGCCGAGGAGCCGACGCGCGAGACCGAGAGGCCGACGTTCACCGCCGGGCGGATGCCCTGGTAGAACAGGTCGGTCTCCAGGAAGATCTGGCCGTCGGTGATCGAGATCACGTTGGTCGGGATGTAGGCCGAGACGTCGTTGGCCTGGGTCTCGATGACCGGAAGGGCGGTCAGCGAGCCGTTGCCGGCGGCATCGCCCATCTTGGCGGCGCGCTCGAGCAGGCGCGAGTGCAGGTAGAACACGTCGCCGGGATAGGCCTCGCGGCCCGGCGGGCGGCGCAGCAGCAGCGACATCTGGCGGTAGGCCACGGCCTGCTTGGAGAGATCGTCGTACGAGATCACGGCGTGCATGCCGTTGTCGCGGAAGTACTCGCCCATGGCGCAGCCGGCGAACGGCGCGATGAACTGCATCGGCGCGGCGTCCGAGGCGGTGGCGGCGATGACGATCGAGTACTCCATCGCGCCCTGGTCCTCGAGGACCTTCACGAACTGGGCGACGGTGGAGCGCTTCTGGCCGATCGCGACGTAGATGCAGTAGAGCTTCGAGGTCTCGTCGCCGCCCGCGGCGTGGCCGGGCTTCTGGTTCAGGATCGTGTCGAGCACGATCGCGGTCTTGCCGGTCTGGCGATCGCCGATGATCAGCTCGCGCTGGCCGCGGCCGACCGGAATCAGGGCGTCGACGGCCTTGAGGCCAGTCGCCATCGGCTCGTGCACCGACTTGCGCGGGATGATGCCCGGCGCCTTCACGTCGACGCGGCGACGCTCGGTCGACTGGATCGGGCCCTTGCCGTCGATCGGGTTGCCGAGCCCGTCCACGACGCGGCCGAGCAGGGCCTTGCCGACCGGCACGTCCACGATCGCGCCGGTGCGCTTGACGGTCTGGCCTTCCTTGATGTCGCGATCGGAGCCGAAGATCACGATGCCGACGTTGTCCTGCTCGAGGTTGAGCGCCATGCCGCGCACGCCCGACTCGAACTCGACCATCTCGCCGGCCTGGACGTTGTCGAGGCCGTAGGCGCGGGCGATGCCGTCGCCAACGGACAGGACCTGGCCGACCTCGGAGACTTCGGCTTCCTCGCCGAAGTTCTTGATCTGGTCTTTCAGGATCGCGGAGATCTCGGCG
The DNA here is from genome assembly GCF_022829325.1 of Methylobacterium sp. J-092. Classification (NCBI taxonomy): domain Bacteria; kingdom Pseudomonadati; phylum Pseudomonadota; class Alphaproteobacteria; order Hyphomicrobiales; family Methylobacteriaceae; genus Methylobacterium; species Methylobacterium sp. J-092. The sequence goes on from NZ_JAKSXU010000132.1 coordinate 62,339, forward strand.
GCGCGGATGTCCATCGTCGGGCCCTTCAGTTCGTTCGAATCAGGTGTTTACGTGTGATGGCGGGAGCCGGAGCGTCCTGTCGGACGGCCTAGCGCGCTTCCCGCATCGCGAGACGGATGCCGTTGAGCTTGGTCCGGAGCGAGGCGTCGACCATGCGCGAGCCCATCTTGACGATGAGGCCGCCGATCAGGCTGGGGTCGACGTGCAGGTCGAGGTCGATCTCGGACTTGGCGACGTCGCGCAAGCTCGCCTTGATCTCTTCCAGCACCGCGTCGGAGGGACGCTCCGCCACCCGGACCTCGGCGCGGACGATGCCCTTCGACTCGCGCACCAGGCTGCGGAAGGCGGAGATCATGCCGGGCAGCGCGAACAGGCGGCGGTTGGCGGCCGAGAGGCGGATGAAGTTGGCGGCCAGGCCGGTGATGCCGGCCTTCTCGAGGATCGCGCCGATCGCGGCGGCCTGCTCCTCGCCGGAGAAGACCGGGCTGCGCACGAGGCGGCGGAGGTCGGCGCTCTCCTTGAGCAGGGCGTCGAAGCGCTCCAGGCCCTCGGCCGTCGCATCGACCTGACGCTCGTCACGGGCGAGATCGAACAGGGCGGAGGCGTATCGACCCGACACGCCGCCGACCGGGGAACCCTCGGAACCGTTCTGCGCCACCCGTCGCTCTCTCTTGTTCCTTGGCCCTTCGGTTCCGACCGGGCTGCGCCGTACTGAGGGCGCCGGGCCGGAGACCGTCGGGAAATGGGATTGTGCCGGGCGGTCGGGGACCATGAAGATCCCTCGGCCGGCGCGGCGACCGCCTAGCATGGCAACCGGAGCCGCGCAAGGCGATCGGCCGGCTGCGGCGCCCCGGCCGAGCTTGCGCGAAAGCCGCGATCCGCAGGTGTCGATCAGCAGGCGAGGCGATCGCACCGGCGCGTGGCGGCGATCATCTTCGCCATCGCGCGCGCGCCCGGATGGCCGAGGATGCCGGCATTGCCGAGCACGTAGGACGGGGTCGCGTAGAGGCCGAGATCGGCCGCGATCCGCATCTGGCTCTTGAGCGCTTCGCGGACCTCGTCGCCGTCGGCGATCGTTTCCAGATCCGGGCCGGCGATGCCGAGCGCGGTGCCGGCGGCGAGCGCGCCGGGGCCGTCGATCTTGCCGGGCTTGCCGAGCAGCTGGCCGTAGAAGGCCCAGGCGGCCTCGGAGCCGAGCTTGCGCTGGACGGCCAGCGCGACCTTGGCGGCCTGCGCCGATTGCGGCGACAGGATCGGGTTCTGCACCAGGCCGATCCGAAGCGCCGGATCGGCGGCGTGCAGCGCGATCACGTCGGCGGCGGCCTTGCGGCAGTAGGGGCAGTTGAAGTCGAAGAACTCGTACAGCGTCGTCTCGGCCTCGCGCGGGCCGACATACGTGACGCCGCGCAGGGACGCGATCTGCCCGGTGATCTCGCCGGGCAGCACCGAGTTGGCGACCGCCCTGCCCTCGTCGCTCGTCACCGCGACCCGCTGCCCGTAGGACTGGGCGCGGGCGGCCCCGGTGAGGGCGACGCCGGCGGCGGCCGAGGTCGCGAGGAGGTGGCGGCGGGTCAAGGGCATGGCGGCGTCCGTGCGGCGGTGTCGAGCCCGCGCATCAGCCCGGCGATTCAGGCGATGTCGGGGCCTTCGGCCGGATTGTTTCGCCGCGGGATCCGTTCGGCGCGAATTCTCGTCAGCGCATGTCGCCCGGCCGCTCGCCGGCGGCCCAGGCCAGCGCCTGCTCGAGCCGGTCGTTGCCCCAGAAGAGCTCGCCGTCGTCGGTCAGGAAGGTCGGGGCGCCGAAGATGCCGCGCGAGCGTGCCTCCTCGCCGACGACGCGGAGCTTGGTCTTGTTGGCCTCGCTCGCCGCCGCCTTGAGCTGCTGCGTCCCGTCGAGGCCGAGGCCGTTGAGGATCTCGACCACCGCCGCGGGCTCCGCGATCGAGCGGCCGTGCGCGAAGCAGGATTCGAACACCGCCTTCGAGAACGGCACCAGCCAGTCCTGGTCCTGCCCGAGGATCGCGGCGCGGGTCGCGCTGAGGCTGTTCTGCGGGAACGGATCGGGGCGGCGCACGGGCGGCAGGCCGCAGCGCGCGGCTTCGCGCTCCAAATCGCGCCACATGTTCCGGCCCTTGGCCGGGTAGAGGTTGAAGGGGGAGCTGGTCCAGCCCTGCGAGGCGAAGATCGGCCCGACCAGGAACGGGCGCCAGCGCACGGCGACGCCGGCCGCCGCGGCCAGTCCCTCGATCCGGGCGGCGGCGAGGTAGGAATAGGTCGAAGCGAACTCGTACCAGAACTCGAGGGTCGGCTGGCGCGCCATGGTGATCGCTTCTCCGGGTCTGGATGTCGGCACGCAAATCTCGCACCCGTCGGTGTCGGGAGCGAGGCGGCCTCGGGCGCGTGGACGAGGGTCCGCGACGCCCCGCACGCCTGATCGAACGTCCGTCCCGGCATGCCGGTTGCAGGCCGTTCCGGTTGCAGGCTTCGGGACGGCGCGATAAGCCGCCGCAACCCCCGGCCCGCCGCCCTTGGCCCCTCGCCTTCGGTCCGTCGCCCGAGGCCCTCGCCCCAAGTCCCTCGCCCCTGCCCATCGCCGCGAACACCCGAAGGTCCGCATGTCCGAGCCCGACAAGAAGCCCGTGAACAAGGTGGTGCTGGCCTATTCCGGCGGCCTCGACACCTCGATCATCCTGAAATGGCTGCAGACGACCTACGGCTGCGAGGTGATCACCTTCACCGCCGATCTCGGGCAGGGCGAGGAGCTGGAGCCGGCCCGCCGCAAGGCGGAGCTGCTCGGGATCAAGCCGGAGAACATCTTCATCGAGGACCTGCGCGAGGAATTCGTGCGGGACTACGTGTTCCCGATGTTCCGCGCCAACGCGGTCTACGAGGGCGTCTACCTGCTCGGCACCTCGATCGCCCGGCCGCTGATCGCCAAGAAGCAGATCGAGATCGCCGAGCGCCTCGGCGCCGACGCGGTCTGCCACGGCGCCACCGGCAAGGGCAACGACCAGGTCCGGTTCGAGCTCGGCTACTACGCCCTGAAGCCCGACGTGACGGTCATCGCCCCCTGGCGCGAATGGGACCTGAAGAGCCGCGAGCAGCTGATCGCCTTCGCGGAAGCGCATCAGATCCCGATCGCCAAGGACAAGCGCGGCGAGAGCCCGTTCTCGGTGGACGCCAACCTCCTGCACGCCTCCTCCGAGGGCAAGGTGCTGGAGGACCCGGCCGACGAGGTGCCGGACTACGTCTTCTCGCGCACGCTCTCGCCCGAGGAGGCGCCCGACACGCCGACGATCATCACCGTCGGCTTCGAGAAGGGCGACGCGGTCTCCATCGACGGCGAGGCGCTGTCCCCGGCCTCGCTCCTGGCCAGGCTCAACCAGCTCGGCCACGACAACGGCATCGGCCGGCTCGACCTCGTCGAGAACCGCTTCGTCGGCATGAAGAGCCGCGGCATGTACGAGACGCCCGGCGGCACCATCCTGCTGCCGGCCCACCGCGCGATCGAGTCGATCACGCTGGACCGGGGCGCGGCGCACCTGAAGGACCAGATCATGCCGCAATACGCGGAGCTGATCTACAACGGCTTCTGGTTCTCGCCCGAGCGCGAGATGCTGCAGGCGCTGATCGACAAGAGCCAGGAGAAGGTCACCGGCGAGGTCCGGCTGAAGCTCTACAAGGGCGGCGTCCACGTCATCGGCCGGACGAGCCCGCACTCGCTCTACGACCAGGACCTCGTCACCTTCGAGGAAGGCGCCGTCGCCTACGACCACCGCGACGCGGCGGGCTTCATCAAGCTCAACGCGCTGCGGCTGCGGACCCTGGCGCAGCGCAAGAAGCGGGACGCCTGAGGGCCTGCACCCTCCCCCGCGAAGGGGGAGGGAAGCCGCCGGGCGACCGCGGCCTAGGCGTAGTCGCCCGGCGCGATGTCGGCGTAGCGCAGGAAGATCTGCAGCGCCGGCTGGATCTCGTGGTGCAGGGCGGAATCCGGCACCGGCGTCGCGCCGTAGGGCGCCTCCGCGTCGACGCAGGGCACGTCCAGCGCATCGCTCCAGCGCACGGCGAGGTGCGGGATCAGCGCGAGGTGCTCGGCGGTGACGTCGAAGGTGATGTGCTCCGGCGTGGCGCCGTCCGCGTCGCGGAACACGTCGCCGGCCCGGCCCGGATCGAGCTTGGCCAGGGGGTTGTGGTACTGGTAGCGCCCGGGCTTGAGCGCCGCGTGGCGGACGAAGGCGGCGAACGCCGCGCCGACCGCCCGGTGCTCCGCGTCGGCCCCCTCGTCGTCGCCGGTGACGTTGGCGATGTCGTCGTCCCGCGCGGTCGAGCCGTAGGGCGCGTCCGGGTGGATCATCGGCGCGCCCGCCCCGTCGGCGTTCCAGCCGACGACGAGGCGGCGGATCAGGGCGATCCGCTCCAGGGTGATCTCTGTGGTGCCGGTCTCGGCCATGGCGCTCGTTCTCGTTCGGATCACGCTCCCTAACCGCATCGGGCCGGCCTGCGAACCGGGGATCTGAAAAAACTCACCCCCTCAGGCAGCCCATCAGGCCCTCGACCTGCCCCATCCGGCCCTGGATGCGCTCGGCCTGCGCCCGCACCCCGCGCGAGGGCCGCCCGGCGCTGCGCCGGATCGGGTTCGGCAGGGTCGCGGCGAGCAGGGCCGCCTCGCCGCGGGTGAGGTCGCGGGCGTTCTTGCCGAACCAGTGCCGGGCGGCGGCCTGCGCGCCGTAGACGCCGTCGCCCCACTCGGCGACGTTGAGGTAGATCTCCATCATCCGCCGCTTGCCCCAGAGCGCGTCGAGGAGAAACGCGAGCGGGATCTCCAGCGCCTTGCGGAGGTAGGACCGGCCGGGCCAGAGGAAGACGTTCTTTACCGTCTGCATCGCGATCGTCGAGGCGCCGCGGCTCGGGCCGTCCTCGTCGTCGACCACGTCGCGCAGGGCCCCGACGTCGACCCCGTTGTCGAGGCAGAAGCGCTGGTCCTCGGAGGCGACCACCGCCTGGACCAGCGCCGGCGCGATCGCCGACAGCGGCACCGCCTCGCGAGCCACCGGCTGCAGCGTCAACCATCGCCCGAGCATCAGGGTTGAGGGCGGCGTCACCGCGCTATAGAGCAGCGCCAGCGCGAGCATGAGGACGATCCCGACCGCCGGGACGAGCAGGATGCGCCCGACGAGCTTCCGGACCCGCCGCGACGGTGGCGGCAGCTGCGGGCGCCCCAGCGACCTCAGGTCCCGCGCCTCGGTACTCTGCGCGTCGCGACCCGGCGCCGCTTTGCTATCGTCCGCCCGCACCGTGTCGCGTCCCACTCCCGCCAAGGCCCGTTCCCGATGACCTCAACGCAGGCTCACCCCGCTCCGGTCAAGTCGCAAGCCGCCGGCGACGGGTTTTCCCACAAGCTCGCCCGCGTGGCCGACACGGTGGAGACCTTCCTGGTCGAGCGCCTCGGCCCCGAGGTCGGCCCGGGCGAGATCGCGCGCCCGCCCCGCCTGATGGAGGCGATGCGCCATGCGGTGCTCGGCGGCGGCAAGCGCCTGCGCCCGTTCCTCGCGGTCGAGACCGCGCGCATGCTCGGCGGCTCCGAGGCCGGCGCGCTCGCGGCCGGCGCCGGCGTCGAGCTGGTGCACTGCTACTCGCTCGTCCACGACGACATGCCGGCGATGGACGACGACGACATGCGCCGCGGCAAGCCGACCGTGCACAAGGCCTACGACGAGGCCACCGCGATCCTCGTCGGCGACGCGCTGCAGACCCTGGCCTTCGAGATCGTGGCCGACCCGACCTGGCAGCCCGACCCGTCGATCCGTGCCGACCTCGTGCTCGGCCTCGCCCGCGCCTCGGGCTTGGGCGGCATGGTCGGCGGCCAGCTGCTCGACCTGACGGCGGAAGGCCGCTTCGGCCCGGTCTCCCTCGACGTGGACGACACGCTGCGGATGCAGGCGATGAAGACCGGCGCCATCCTCGCCTTCTCGGTCGAGGCCGGCGCGATGGTCGGCGGCGCCACCCGGGACGAGCGCGCCGCGCTGCTGCGCTACGGCCTCGCGCTGGGCCAGGCCTTCCAGATCGCCGACGACATCCTCGACCGCGAGGCCTCGCCGGAGGCGATGGGCAAGGCCACCGGCAAGGACAAGGACGCCGGCAAGGCGACCCTCGTCGACCGCCTCGGCCTCGACGGCGCGCGGGCCGAGTGCGACCGGCTGGTCGGCGTCTGCGAGGAGGCGGTGGCCCGCTGGGGCGACCGGGCGCGGACCCTGTGCGAGGCTGCGCGGTTTACGGTGGCGCGGAAGGTGTGACGTTTCCAAAGCGGTCGAATCAGGGCGCGCGTTTCGCGCCGGTTCGATCGGATCGTCCCACCCACGCCCTCATCCTGAGGTGCCCGCGTGAGCGGGCCTCGAAGGAGTTCTCCAGCACCCTCGCGATCTCTGGAGCGTTCCCTCTAGGCCTCCGCTTCGCTCCATCGCCTCAGGATGCGGAAGTGGGGTGGGACAGTCGAAGATCGGTAAGGCCGGTCGAAGTGAGTCGTTACGGCTCTCAACGACCCATCGATAAGAGGCGAACTCCATGACCACCTACAAGCTCCTGCTCCTGCCCGGCGACGGGATCGGCCCCGAGGTGATGGCCGGCGTCGAGACGGTGCTGACGGCGCTGGCCGAGACCGGGCTCGCCACCTTCGAGACCGAGACCGACCTCGTCGGCGGCTCGGCCATCGACGCCCACGGCAAGCCGCTCTCGGATGCGACGCTGGCCAAGGCCGACGCGGCGGACGCGATCCTGCTCGGGGCCGTCGGCGGGCCGAAGTGGAACGGCGTGGCCTACGAGATCCGCCCCGAGGCCGGCCTGCTGCGGCTGCGCAAGGACCTCGGCCTGTTCGCGAACCTGCGCCCGGCGATCTGCTACCCGGCGCTGGCCGACGCCTCGGCGCTCAAGCGCGAGCTGGTCGAGGGCCTCGACATCATGATCGTGCGCGAGCTCACCGGCGGCGTCTACTTCGGCGAGCCGAAGGAGATCACCACCCTGCCCGACGGCTCGAAGCGGGCCGTGGACACGCAGGTCTACACCACCGCCGAGATCGAGCGGATCGCGCACGTCGCCTTCGATCTCGCGGGCAAGCGCTCCGGCCGCGTCGCCTCCGCCGAGAAGCACAACGTGATGAAGTCCGGCGTGCTGTGGAAGGAGGTGGTCACCGAGGTGCACGCCCGCCACTACGCGGGAATCGCGCTGGAGCACGTGCTCGCCGACAACTGCGCGATGCAGCTGGTGCGGCGCCCGAAGCAGTTCGACGTGCTGGTGACGGACAACCTGTTCGGCGACGTGCTCTCCGACGTCGCCGCCATGCTCACCGGCTCGCTCGGGATGCTGCCCTCGGCCTCGCTCGGCGCGGTCGACGCGCGCGGGACCCGGAAGGCGCTCTACGAGCCGGTGCACGGCTCGGCGCCCGACATCGCCGGCCAGGACAAGGCCAACCCGATCGCGATGATCGGCTCGCTCGCCATGTGTCTGCGCTACTCGTTCGGCCTCGGCGAGGCGGCCGACCTCGTCGACGGCGCAATCACCGCGGCGCTGGCCGGCGGCGCGCGCACGGCCGACATCGCGAGCGACGGCGCCCCGGTGCTCGGCACCCGCGCGATGGCCGAGCTGATCGCGTCCGAGTTGCGCGTCCGCGCGGCCTGGGCGGCGGGACGCCACGCATGAAAAAGGGCGCGCAGCTCGTGCTGCGCGCCCCGATCGACCAGGTCCCGTGTCGGCTTAGTACGGGTTGCCGTAGCGCGCGACGTAGGAGGTCGGATCGATCGCGTCGATCGCCGAGAAGTCGACGTTGCGGATCGCGCTCGACCGGGCGCCGATGAACGGGCCGTTGGTGATCGGGTCGGGCAGGATGCCGCCGCCGTAGCCGTCGTTGCGGCCGTAGACCGGGTTGAGCTGGTTCGACTGCGCGATCAGGACCGGGTTGGTGGCCGGGTTGCTCACCGAGCCGTTGCCCGGCTCGACGACGTTGCCGGCATCGAGCCAGCTGCGCGGGCGGATGCGGATCGGCAGCGGACGGCTGACGCGGTAGCCCGGGGCGTAACCGTCCTGGGCCTGGACCGGCGCGGTGAAGCCGAGGCCGGTGACGGCGAGGGCGCCCAGCAGGGCGATCTTGATCGAGCGCATGACGCACCTTGTTTGAATGCGGGGTCGGGTATGGCGCCGAGAGATTAAGAATCCGGTGCCTGTTGCGGGGTAGACGCCCGAGCGCGGCCGCGGTTCCGGAAAAACGGCTCAGCTTGCGTGTTTTGCCGCATTGTCGCCCCAATCGCGCAAAGGGGCTCGCCGCCCCGATCACGCGAAGGGCTCGCTCAAGGATGCTGCGGTTTCCGCGCGGGCGGCGTGCGGCGCGGCACGATCGAGCCGGTGCGGCCTTCCGGCTCCCCGGACGACAGCGCCCGGATCGGGTCGCAGTTAGCGTCGCGGCGGCCCTCCGCGTCGGCGAAGACCGCGCTCGTGGCCGGGTCGGCGCGCGCGTCGAGGGTGAGCGCGTCGAGGGTGCAGGCGAGCGTGCGCGGCTCGGGCGGCTGCCCGAGGGGCGCACAGAGCCAGCCGTCGATCCGCGTCGGCTGGGCCTCCAGGGTGACGAAGCCGGTGCAGATCCGGCGCCCCGCGCCCGACAGCGTCGCCTCCAGCGTCTCGACCGCACCGAATTTCGTGGCGATCCGCCCGCGCTGGCCGGTCCGGATCACCGAGAGGTTCGGGCCCTCCGCCGCCCGCCGGGCCAGGGTCACGAACAGGCCGGGCTGCGGCTCGGGGGCGTCCCGCGTCAGGGTGAGGCGCAGATGCGTCTCCTCGATCGCCGCGAAGTCGCCGCGGCCCAGCGTCTGCTCCTGTGGGCCGTGCCGCGGTTCGATCCGGGCGGCCTCGCCCGCCAGGTCGAGGCGCAGGCGCCCGGCCGTCTCGGCCGGGACGGCGGGCCGTGGCGCGAGCGTCATGGCCGGCACGAAGGCGATCCCGAGATCGGTGGTCGTGACGGAGGCCGGCGCCGGCTCGGGCGGACGCGTCCGGGCCGTCTCGCGGGACAGCACGCTCAGCGCGCCGATCGTCAGCACGGCGCCGACCGCGCGGCCGGCGAAGGCGACGAGCCGCCACCGCCGCGGCGTGGCCGCCGCGGGCGCGAGGCCGGGGAACGTCTCGTCTGTGGCCATCGGATGGGGTCGCGCCTCGGGAAAGCGCCTGCATCCTCCGCCCGGATCCCCTCCCCGGTGGTTTCGATCCGCCGCCCGAGGCCGGCTTTCTCGGCACGCGGTGAATCGAACCTTGCCGCGGGGATGCATGACGAAGCGCGGGAGGCATGACGCCGCCTCCCTTGACAGGCGAGCGACCCCGGCGCCTTGCTCCCGCCTTCCGCAGGTCCCACCTTGCGACGTCGCGGGGCCGGCGGGTCATGGCCCGACGCGGGCGGCGGATGCCGGGATCGCGCGCGGCAAGCGGAGTCTGATCGAGATGGGTTACAAGGTCGCCATCGTCGGCGCCACGGGGAACGTGGGCCGCGAGATGCTGGACATCCTCGCCGAGCGGGCCTTCCCCGCCGACGAGGTCGTGGCTCTGGCTTCGCGCCGCAGCCAGGGCCAGGAAGTCTCCTTCGGCGACAAGATCCTCAAGGTCAAAGCCCTCGACACCTACGACTTCTCCGACACCGACATCTGCCTGATGTCGGCCGGCGGCGAGACCTCCAAGGAGTGGTCGCCCCGCATCGGCGCGCAGGGCTGCGTGGTGATCGATAACTCGTCGGCGTTCCGCTACGAGTCGGACGTGCCGCTGATCGTGCCCGAGGTGAACGCCGACGCGGTGGTCGGCTTCTCCAAGCGCAACATCATCGCCAACCCGAACTGCTCGACGGCGCAGCTCGTGGTCGCCCTGAAGCCGCTGCACGAGGCGGCGACGATCAAGCGCGTGGTGATCTCGACCTACCAGTCGGTCTCCGGCGCCGGCAAGGACGCGATGGACGAGCTGTTCAACCAGACCCGCGCCGTGTTCACGGCCGGCGAGGTGAAGCAGGAGAAGTTCACCAAGCGCATCGCCTTCAACGTCATCCCGCACATCGACGTGTTCATGGAGGACGGCTACACCAAGGAAGAGTGGAAGCTGGTCGCCGAGACCAAGAAGATGCTCGACCCCAAGATCAAGCTCACGGCCACCGCCGTGCGTGTGCCGGTGTTCATCGGCCACGCGGAGGCCGTCAACGTCGAGTTCGAGCGACCGATCTCCGCCGAGGAGGCGACCGCGATCCTGCGCTCGGCGCCCGGCATCCTGGTGATCGATAAGCGCGAGAACGGCGGCTACATGACCCCGCACGAGGCGGCGGGCGAGGACGCCACCTACATCTCCCGCATCCGCGAGGACGCGACGGTGGAGAACGGCCTGAACTTCTGGTGCGTCTCGGACAACCTGCGCAAGGGCGCCGCCCTGAACACGGTCCAGATCGCCGAGCTCCTGATCAACCGCAAGCTGATCGGGCGGGACAGGAAGGCGGCCTGAACGTCGTCCGACGATCGGGATCCATGATTGATCGAGGCGCTGTCCCGCTGGTCGGGCGGCGCCTTTTCATTTTGCAGATCAGGCTGCCGAGCGATGAATCTCGATCTTGGACCGCACCTGCTCCTCGTCGCTCTCGCATCGACCAGCCCGGCGATCGCGAACGACGATCTGATGAAGCATCTGGCGAACCCGGCCGAGCAGGTGCTGCAGACGGTCGACTACGCCAACACGCGCTATTCGAAGCTCGACCAGATCAACGCGGGCAACGTCAAGAACCTCCAGGTGGC
>NZ_JAKSXU010000049.1:0-50667 GCF_022829325.1 Methylobacterium sp. J-092
GGGCGACCGCTACCTCGCCCTGCGGGTGACGGCTGCCGAGGCGGAACGCTTCAACCCGTTCGCGGCGCTCGTCCGCCTGCCGGGGCGTCGGGACCTGCGGCAGACCAGCCTCGCGGCGGTCGCGACCCCGGCCGGCGATCCCGATCCCGGCTACTACGTGCTGGCCTACCGGGCGCCGCGGGCGAGCGCCGAGGACCTGATGGATCACACCTGCGGGGCGACTGACGGAGCCGCGACGCCGTAGGCCGCGTGCCGCCGACGTCGACCGTCATCCGCAGGTCGCTCCGTGCCGTCGAGCCGAACCGGATCGGGGCCGACGAGGCGAAGCGTCGTCACGCACGAGCGCCTTCGCGCGACAACCGGTTGCCTCGACAAGGCGATCCCGGCGCTTATCCTCCACTGATGCGCTTTCCCGAAGCCAGCCGTCACCACGTCCAAGGCGGCCTGCCGCGCGATCGTCCGGATGCCTGAGACGTCGGACCGATCGCCGCGCTGCGTCCACTACGTCGGCTTCAAGGACGATCGCTACTGGAACGCCGTCCGGATCTTCGGCGGTCCCCGGGTGATCCACCGCCGCTGGGATTGGTTCGCGGTCCACGATGTCGGGCCCGACGACGTGGTCGTGTTCGCCGAGGGCGATGCCAGCCAGCCGATGGCGGCGTGGAACGCGACCGACATCGACGAACGCTGGCTCACCTGAGCCGCCGGCCCGCCGTACGCCGGACCATGATCGGGCTGCGGCACTCGAAGCAGCGCGAGCGTGCGAACCGAACCCGGATGGCGGCCGTTGATGCGCCATGACCAATCCGACATCCGCCCCAGCGTCCGACGCGATCATCGACGCCCGCCGCCGCGAGATGGCGGTCGAGCACCTGCTGTTCGGCACGATCCGCTTCGTCGCGCAGCGCCATCCGGAGCTCCTCGACGAGCTCGACGGCAGCCTCGACCACCTGTGGGACAAGGCCCACGGCGAGGCCCGCGACGACGAGGCGGTGCGCGAGATCGCGCGGCGCTTCATCAAGAGCCTGCACGCCGAGAGCTAGCAGCCGCACGGCCACCCGCGACCTCTCGGGTTCGATGTCCCACAGGGCCGCCTTCGAGGCGGGCGGTGCCGCAGGCGGCCGGCACCGCCAGCCGCGGACCGATGCGGCCGGTGGAGAACGCATCCTCGCGCAACGGCCGCTGTTCATGCCGGTGCCGTCGGCCTCGGCGCGTGGGCGGCGCCTTCGCATAGCCCGCCGAGGTCCGGCCCCGGCAAGCGCGAGGACCGAAACCCGCACTTAATTTCTTGCTTTGGGAGTGCCGGCGCGTCCGCCAGCCGACCGGCACCTTGCAGCGCGGGTGCAGCGCTAAACTTCAGGACGTGCGGCACCGCGCAGGCGCCGTGGATCGCGTCGATCAGGTCGATCGCAACAACCCGCCTCTGCAGGTCGAGCGCCGTGTCGAGAAGCGGCCCGAACGCGCCCGCGCCGACCTTACCGACCCGGACGTCGATCCGACCGAACGGCCGCACGGGCTCGGCGGCGATGGCCGCCACCGCCTCAGGATCGGTCGCGTCGGTCGGGGTCGCGACCACCTCGTCGTCGCCGGCCCGGAACTTACGACCGCGTGGCATCGGGCCCACTGATACGGCGCGCGGCCGGAACGACGCAGCCCGCGCGCGCCATGAACGTCCCAGCGGCCGCATGGGCGATACCGCTCGATGCGCCGGTCAGGACGACGGTCACCATTGGAGTTCGGACATGCTCGCGCTCCGTCGCGACGTGCTTCGCGAGGCGAGCAGGTCCGGGTTCGCGTCCTGCGCGCGACCCTTACGACATAGGCGTTTGCCGGGTTGGGGTGCCACGGCCAGATCGTGCAGGCGAGAAGAAGCTTGACCGCAGCAACTAGTACGAACGCATTATACTAGGAAATCCGGCCTATGACTTATGTCATATGCGCGTTCTTAAGTTTGTTGAAGTCAAAGGACGGAATTTATCGTAATAGAGCGCAATGCAGGTGCATCTCGTTACGCTCGGCTCACACGGCGACGTTCTGCCGTTCCTTGCGCTCGCCTCCGCCCTCAAGCGGCGCGGTCATGCCGTCGCCCTGGCGGCGCCGGCGCCGTTCGGCGGGCTGGCGAAGCGGGCCGGGGTCGATTTCCACGCTCTCGGCACGCAGGCGGATTACGAGCGCACCATCCGGCACCCGGATCTCTGGCATCCGCGGCGCGGGGTCGCACCGCTTCTGCAGACCCTGTCCTCGGCGACCGAGCCGGTGTTCGACTGGCTGCGCACATGGTGGTCGGCCGAAGGCGGTGTCGTCGTGGCCTCCCCCAACAGCCTTGGCGCCCGCGTCGCGCAGGACAAGCTCGGCCTGCCCCTGGTGACGCTCCACGTCGCGCCGTTCCTGATCGAGAGCCGCCGCGACGCCCCCGTTCTTCCGGGCCTGCCGCTGGCGCACCTCCTGCCGTCGCGCACGCGGCATTGGCTCGGGCGGGGCGGGGATCGCTACGTCGTCGACCCGGCGGTGCTGCCCGGCCTGAACGCGTTTCGGGCGACCCTCGGCCTGCCGCCAGTCCGCCGGCTGCGCCACTGGTGGAACAGCCCGACGCGGATGGTGCTCACCTGCCCGGACTGGTTCGCCGAGCCGCAGCCCGATTGGCCCGAGCAGGCCGTGCAGGTCGGCTTTCCGCTCTCGGATCGCTTCGGTGACCGGGACGGGCTCGACCCGGAGGTGGCGGCCTTCCTCGACGCGGGCGCGCCGCCCATCGCCTTCACCTACGGCTCGGGAATGCGCCAGGGTCGGGCGTTCTTCCGCACCGCGACCGCCCTGTGCCGGCGCATGGGCCGCCGCGGCATCCTGCTGGCGCCGCAGGCCGATCAGGTCTCCGACACCCTGCCGCCGGAGATCCGGCACGTGGCCTACGCGCCGTTCAGCGCGCTGCTGCCGCACTGTGCCGCCCTGGTCCATCACGGCGGCATCGGCACCGTGGCGCAGGCGCTCACCGCCGGCATCCCGCAGCTCGTCGTTCCGGTGGCGTTCGATCACTTCGACGAAGCCGCCCGCTTGAGGAAGCTCGGCGTGGGGGCGACGCTGAGCCGTCGCCGGTTTACGCCGTCACGCGGCGCGCGCGTCATGGATCGGCTCCTGACCTCCCCGACCGTGGCGCACGCCTGCCGCGAGGCCGCGCAGCGGGTCGCGCACGAAGACGGGCTCGGCGCGACCTGCGATGCCGTCGAGCAGGCGATCGCGGCGTGAGCCCCGGCATGACCACGAAACGTCGGTCGTACCCAGTGACGGGCGACGGCCCGGCCGATTGAGCGGTCGCGACCGTCGGGGCGACCCTCTGCGTGAGGTCAGGCTCGCGACCGCGACCTCCGCGGCACCTGACCACAGGCTCCGAACCGGGTGGCGAACGGACGGTTGGCCTCGCGACCATGGGTGGCATGGGCGGGCCTGCCCGGCATGTCGCGACGAAGGAGGTTCCGGGTGCCGTTTTCACCGAACAAGGCGATCTGCGTCCTCGGCTGCGTCGCCTGCCTGCTGGGGCCGGCATGGCCTGCCGCGGCGCAGAGCACGGGCTACGTCACCGGCTTTCCGGGCAAGGATCCGGCCGGCGACGACGAGATCGGGTGGGGGCCGGCCTACAGGCCGGAGACGAGCTTCTCGCAACCCGGCACGCCGCCGACGCCCGGCGATTTCGCGGGCGCGGCCTATCGGGCGCGCACGGGCCGCGGGCCCTACGACGACGTGCAGAACGTCCGTAGCATGCGGCAGGTCCGTATAGAGCCCGGCGAGCGGTTCGCGACGCCATCGCAGCGCATCGTTCGCCCGGGTCGGATCGGCAGGCGGTCAGCGGCCGCACACGGCCACGTCCGGCACCGGGCGGCACGGCAGGCGATCCGATGAAGGGGCCCTTTCGCGTCGACCGTGACGCATCTTCCGCGCGAGGGTGACGCTACAGGAAGTCGATCTTCCGGGCGAAATAGTCGCTGTGCGGATTGACGCCCATCGGCTCTGACGAGACGAAGGGCCGGGCCGCCTGGAACACGATCATCGCCATGATGGCCGCCATCGACCCACCGACCGGTGCCGATACGATGGCCAGGACCGGCGAGTATTTCCAGAGCAGCAGAGTCGTGATCGCGAGCCCGACGGCCGACGCCAGCACGATCCGAAAGATGCAGCATTCCGACGGTTGCATGCTTGCCTCCCAACCTGGGCACGTAAATCATAGGTTGTTAACATTGCCAAACATTCAATCGTGCCGTGTGTGCGTACTCAGCCGCAAGGCATGACCGCGGCTTACCGCGCGCAGGCTTCGGCCTCGCGGTTTTTCGGAAGGCTGTTGCACCCCGGTCACGCTGGATCACGGCGGGCAACGATCCACCGGCGGCGTCTCCTGCGATCATCCTGGCACCGACCTTGCTCCGGATGGTGCATCGCGACGTGTTGCGACGTAGCGTGCGCACCGGCACGTCACGGCCGAGGTCGGATCGCCATCTCCGGATCGACGCAGATCGCGGTGCGGCTGCACCGCCGGCGGATCGCTTCGCCACAACCGGTAAGGATGCCAAGCATGAAACTGAAGCTGTTCAGCTACGCGATGATCGGGGCCTTCGCTTTCGGCCTCGTTGCGACCGTCATCGGGACGGCCAGCGTGATTGTCGGCTTCTGACCGAAGGACTTGGGGCGCGCGCGACGGGGCAAGGTCCCGCCGCGCGCGTCCCATGCTGGATCGGACCCACGCATTCAGGGCCCTGGTTCGGCGGTGATCGAACGCTAGGTGCGTGTGCTTGAGCGACGGCGATCCGCCGGCGCGAGCCGGACACCGTCCCATGGCCTTGGAAAAGCATTCCGATCAGGATGCGCACCTTTCCGCCACCGATCCGAACATCGTGGCCTTCGCCATGATCGAGGGTGGGCGGGTGATCCACGTCGAGATCCCGGTCGACGTGATGCACGCTGAGTTCGGCGCGACCAAGCTCGGGCCGGTCGACTTCTTCGAGTCGCATCGTGCCGTGATCGAGGGAACCGCGAAGCAGACCTATGAGCGCCTGTCCGAGCCGAGCGACCGCGTTCGGATCGGTGCTGCGGATTTTGCCGCGCCGGGCTCGCGGGCCAATGCGGCGGACGAGGTGACCTGACCGAGGACGGACCGTCGAGGCTCCCCGGCTTGAACGCGACCGGCACCGCGGATCATGCCGTCGGCGCCGCTCGGAACATCGCGATGCGCTTGCGAGAACCGCGACTGATCGCAGGACGTTGCTCTTCCGAACTGGAGAGTCCCCCATGCCCGATCAGATCGCCAACACCGAAGATCTCGCGAACACCACCTATGACGCCGGCCGTCCCGCCGACGCTGGGGAAACGCGTGATGCGCCAGCTGCCCGGAAGCCCGAGGAAGGCCTGACCGACGCGACCAGTTCCGAGCCTCTCCCGGTGCCGGGAGAGGATGCCGAGGTCGGCCTGGCCCAGAAGGGCACCGGCGAGGCCGCGGTCGTCCGCCGCGAAACCAAGATCTGAAGGACCGCCCGCATGACCGCCGACACAACCGACACCCAGGCCCAGCGGATGCCGCAGGGAAAACCGAAGCCGGACGGCGCGGCGATCACGCCCCAGGACACCGTCACCGGGGAGACCAAGCCGGGCGCGGGCCCGATGGACCGGCCGGGAACGGAGGCCGAGGATAAGGCTCGGCGTCCGTAGGCCGTCAGGCGCGGCTGGACCCGACGACGCGAACTCGCACCCTGTCCCGAACCCGGATCGGCGCGAGCCGCTGGGTTCGCCATGCCATAGGGTTCGATCGGCGAAGCGACGCCGCCACGCGGTCGCGTCGAGGCCGCGTGGCCTCCGGCAGCGTGACGGCATCGGCGCTCTCGGCGAGACGGACCCGATCAGCCGGTCTTCTCGACGGCGCTCGGCAGGACGAGCGGCGGCGTCTGCTGGTGCTGGATGACGCGCCAGACCTCGTGCGACACGCGTCGATAGGTCGAGGTGCAGTTCGCCTGATACGCCTCGTCGTCGCGCGCGGCCTCGACGTGGTAGGCGACCACGATGATGCCCTCCTGCGGCCGGGCGATCTGGCCCTTCGAGAACGCGACCTCGGTCCATCGCGGCGTATGAGCGACGGCCTCGATCGCCTGGGTGCCGCTGAGCACGAAGGGCGGGTGCGGCAGCACCATGAGGCATTCCTCGTCGACGAGTTCGCGATAATGGTCGGGACTGCCGTCCCAGAGGCTCTTCTCGAAAGACCAGACCCGGTCGTCGTCCATGGCATTCACCTCAAGCAGCGGGAAGTCCCTCGGAGAAGTGCGGTCGCACCGCTTCGTTCCGTCGTGCCGCGACCCTGCGAGCGGGTCGACCGCTTGAGGCTCGGGTCTTCCGAAACCGTAAAACAGTATCGTCGACGCGCCCGAACGTGCTTGGCCCGACGTCGCGCAACGACCTTCGGAGAGGGTCATTCCGGCTCGGCGACGTCCCGCACTGTGCTTCGGAAGCCTTATCGGACCGCGGCCGAATTCTGACGCCGGGCCGGCCGCCGCAGTCGCTTTCCGGTCGGCCGAAGCTCCGATGTCTAAATTCGGCACATCATCGACGGCATCGCTCTTGCCGAAACTTGGTGCGTTCGCCATTTCTTGTCTCACTCACGGACAAGCGGGGGCCCGCGATCCGGGATCGAAACGATGTCCTCATCAACGACGGAACGGCTCCTCGATGTCGGCGGCCCCTTGAGCCGCCGATCGACGGTCATCGCCAACGTGCGCTGGTTCCGAAAGCTCGCCGCGCGCGCGCTTCGCGACGGCGCGCCGAATGGGGAGGTGCGGGCGGCCAACGCCCGAGCCGCCGCGCGCATCCTGATCCGTCAGGGGAAGCGCGAAGCCCTGGTCGACCGCATGATCCGTGAGGCGCAAGGGGCCGACGTTTAGGCCTTCCGCACCGATCCACGCCCTTCGCGAACAGTCCGCCGGCGCGCCGCAGCCACGCACCGGCGGCCGACGGTCAGTGCCCGGCCGGCGCCGGCTGACCCGGCTAGAGCCAGGTCTTCAGCGCGTCGAGCCAGCCGGCATGCAGCACGACCCAGCTCGGCAGGGCGGGCAGGACGTTGGCGGCCGAGCCGTTCCAGCGGCCGGCGAGGGTCTGGCGGCTTTCCGCATCCATCTCGCGGATCTTCAGGTCGAGGATCTTTTCCTGGATCGGCAGCGTCTGCATCTGCGCTTGAGCCGACTGGGCGTTCTTCATCGCCACGAAGGTCAGGTCGATCGCCTTCTGGATCTCGGGGTTGTCGAAGGTCAGACCCTCGGCGTAGCCGAGCGTCGTCACCGTGATCCCCATCGGCTCGTAGACGCGCCGGACCTCCTTCTCGACGGCCTCGATGATCGCGGCCTTGCCGCGGATCGCCTCGTCGGTGGTGCGGCGGCCGAACTCCTTGGCCATCGCCGCCTGAACGGTGCGGTGGACGTTCTCGTCGACCACCTCGGCCAGCGACTTGCCCTGGATCACGCTCGCGAAGTTCACCTGCGGGTCGCTCGCATTGCCGCCGGTGGCGCGCGCGCCGAACCAGTAGACGAACTTGCTCGCATCCTCCTCCTTCACGAAGGCCGAGACGACGACGCCGGTGCGCAGGGTCACCGATTCCGCGGTCTCGAAGCGGATGCCCTGGTCCTTGGCCGAGGTGCCGCGATCGGTCGAGCTCACCCATTCGCGCGAGACCGGCGACCGGTCGACGAGCATCAGCCGCGCGGCGGGCACGTAGTAATCGTAGGCCCAGCCGGGATTGCGGATCAGCGTGTGCGGGATCTGGACCCGCTTCATCGCGACCTTGCGCTCGTTCAGGAACTGCTCGGACATGAAGGCGGCCTGGCCGGACTTCGATTCGCCGACCTCGGGGATGAGGAAGGCGGTCTGGTTCGGCAGGACCTCGACGAATTCCGGGTAGTCGCGGGTGTCGTAGTAGGCCTGCGCCGGCTCGGGCTGCGCCTCGACCAGCAAGCCCGCGACCGCGAGCCCGGCATATCCGGCCCCGCGCCGTCCGACGCACCAGATCGCGGCGATCAGGGCCAGGGACAGGATTGCCGCGAAGGGGCCGGCGCCGTTCAGGGCCGTCGCGGCCCAGGCGGTCTCGGCCGCCGGCCAGTCGGCATCCTGGAACTGGCGGGCCGCGATGCGCCCGGCCTCCGCGGCGCCGAGCCGGTCGCCCGGCCCTGCACGCAGGACGAAGACATCCGTGCCGACAACGAGCGTCGTCAACGCGATACGAAGCGTGGTGCTCATGGATGGGGTCTGCAGCGAGACGTGAGATGCCCCAGATGGCCTGGGGCCGTCACCGTGGGCGGAGGGCACGCCGGAGTCTCGCCGGGGCCGCGTCGCGCGGTGCTCGCCGACCGGGATGGCGGCGAACGACGGTGATCATCGCGCCGCGTCGTGTGCGCCGCAACACCAAAGCGACAGGCGGAGCGTGCGGCGCTAACAACGAAGCCATGCGACCCTTGCAGGTCGCCGGCCTCACCGGCCGAGGGACGGGCCGCCGGCCGCGCCGCCGGTGCCGGGCGGTCCGCTGGTCGGCGTCCCGCCGATGTTCACGCTCGGGGTGGTACCGGGCACGGACGAGTTGCTCGGGTTGGCCTCGTTGCCGCGGGTGATCGGGCTCGGGCCGAGGTCGCGCGCTCCGCCGCCGACACCGCCGGTGCCGGGAGGGGCGGTGACGCCGGTATTGCCGGCGCCGCCCGTGACGATCTGTGCCGAGGCGGGACCGCTTAGGAGAACTCCGAGCGCGGAGGCGAGTGCGATCGTCGAGCGTGTCATCGGGCCGTCCATTTCATGAGAGGTCGCACGGCAACGGACGGAAGCAGGCGCGGTTCATCCGAAACCCGGGGGATTCGGCAGGCCGACCACCGGCCTATCCTCGACGGCATCGCTGCGAGGTCGTTCAGGTCGCTGTTCGATGGCTGGCACCGCTTCTCGACCGGTCGACGGGGTTGCCCTAGGCTCCGGCGGCACGAGGATGTCCGGCATGCGAGGGCGCGGAGTGAGGAGCGTGCGTTTCCCGGAGCGATCACGTCCGTCGGCCCCGCCGTCGACGTTCTCTGCGGTGCTCGTGGCGATGGTCGCCCTCGTGCCGGCGGCGTCCGCGGCGCCGCGCGGGGACGGATCTCGGCACGTCGTCGTGAAGTACGGCCTCAGCTTCCTCAATCTCGGCGTCGGCACCGCGGATCTCACGGCCGACCTCACCCCCGAGCGCTACGCGATCGGCCTCACCGGGCGCCTCACCGGTCTCGCCGGCTGGTTCTTCCAGGGCGACGGCACGGCGCGGTCGAGCGGGCGCCTGTCGCCGGCCGGCGCGGTGCCGAGCACCTTTCGGATCGACAGCCGCTACGGCACCGCACCGGTGCGCGTGCTGGTGACGTTCGATGCCGGCACCGTCCGCAAGGCGGAGGTC
The DNA here is from genome assembly GCF_022829325.1 of Methylobacterium sp. J-092. Classification (NCBI taxonomy): domain Bacteria; kingdom Pseudomonadati; phylum Pseudomonadota; class Alphaproteobacteria; order Hyphomicrobiales; family Methylobacteriaceae; genus Methylobacterium; species Methylobacterium sp. J-092. The sequence goes on from NZ_JAKSXU010000049.1 coordinate 9,422, forward strand.
GAGCCCGAGCCGCAGCCGAAACCCGATCGCGTCCCGGTCACCGCCGCCGACACGACCAACGTCACCGATCCGATCGGCATGCTGGCGGTGCAGGTCGGCCCCGGCCCGCTGGTCCCCGCCATGTGCGATCGGCGCATCCCGGTCTTCGACGGCGCCGCCCGCGCCGACATCGCGCTGTCGCGCGGCACGGTGGTCCAGGTCGCCGCCGGGCCCTACCGCGGGCCCGCGCTCGAGTGCCGGATCCGCTGGATCCCGGTGGCGGGCCACCGCGCCAAGGGCTCGTCCGTGCGCCGGATGTCGGAGAACGACGACATGCGCGTGCGCCTGGCCCCGATCACGGAAGCCGGGCTGCTGCTGCCGCTCTCGATCGCCGTCGGCACCGGCTGGGGCACGGCGCGCATCGAGGCGACGAGCTGGAATGCCGCGCCGGCCAAACCCGCCGACGCGGATCCATGAGGTCGGCTCGGGGCTTTCGGCATCGCGGCCCATGTTCGGACCCGGCGCCTCGAACGTCGGGCAAAGGCCGCAGGAGGACGATGCGATGCGACGCCCACCCTTTGCGATCCGATCGCTCGCGGCCCTGGCGATGATCGTCCTCCCGGTCGCGGGCATGCCCCGCGTCCAGGCTCAGACCGTCGCGGCGCCGCCGTCCGGCTCCGCGGCGGCGACGCCCGACAACGCGATCTTGCTCACGGTCTTCCTGAAGCACGACCAGTCGCGTCCGCTGGCCGAGCTGAACGCGCAGCTCACCCGGCAGGGGTTCTACAAGGCCTTCCCGCCGCCCGGCATCGAGGTGGTGTCGTGGAACGTCGTGATGGGCATCGGCCAGGTCATCGTCCTGCGCCTGCCGGCGAACCGGATCCGCGAGATCAACCGCGTGCTGGAGGATACCGCCTGGGGCGCCTACCGGACCGAGTTCTACCCGACCTACGATTACAGGGCCGTCGGCCTCGGCGAGCACGAGAAGGCGCAGTAGGCCGCACCGATGACGACCGGTCAGGCCCGGCTTCGGCTCGGGCCACGGCGTTGAGGGCCGCTCTCGCGAGCGTCGTCGCAGACGTCTTGCGCTCCCCGCGGGCGTCCCTCGCCGATGCCCGCCGGCGGCATCGGCGCGGCGGACACGTCGCGCGGCGGATCGCCCGATGCGGCATCTCGAGCCGATGTTTCAGACCGGACTTGGTCTGGCTCCCTGTCCGTGGCATAATCAGCGCATGAGCGATACATCAATGAACATCCATCCGTACTCCCTGGAGATCATTCCCCCGAAGGCCGACGGCGGCTCGTATCAGTGGGCCATCCGCAAGAATGGCAAGCTGACCCAGCGCTCCGACCGGAGCCTGCCGAGCGAGGCGAAGGCCCGCGAGAGCGGCCTCGGCCAGATCGAGAAGCTGCTGTCGGGCGTCGGCGACCGCTAAGGCCCACGACCCTTCAATTTGCGAGACAGGAACGGCGCGGCCCCCCAGGGTCCGCGCCGTTCCGCTTTCCGAGCGTCGTCGTCGCCGCATCCCCGGGCCGGACGACAGGGTTCGACCGCAGGACGGTTGCCATGTCCGCCCCGGCGCCAATGTAAGGCTCATGCTCGAAACGAACCGCCAAGCCCAGACCATCGTCGCCAAGCCGGACGCGCCGCCGACTCTCGACGCGCTGACGCGCCAGCGCCTCGGGCGCCATCTCCAGGCGCTCTACGAGCCGGTGATCGACGAAGCGCTCGATCCACGCCTGGCCGAATTGATGCGGCAGCTCGACGACGATCGACAGGGCGGTTCCTGACGCCGCGTTCCGAAGCGGGGGGAACGCTGCGCTCCGTCATCGGTACGGAACGTCCGACGCTTGCATGGTGCGTCGCAACGTACTATTGGTGCGTTGCGGGATAGCGATGGCGTCGCGGTCCTGCTGCCCATCTTGGGCGTTTCCTCCCTAGACTTCGGGCCGCTCCTTTCGGGGCGGCCTTTTTTCTGTCCGGGCCGTCGCGTCGACCGGGGACGACACGTCCTGGCAAGCACGCTGATGCGCGATCCGGCGGACGGCGTTATCCTCGTCCGGCCGAAGCTGCGATCCGAACCTCGGTCCGACGGAGCGGATGCCCGCCCCACCGCGTGCGAGGGACTCGACGCATGAGCAACGTGATTCGTCCCACCTTTGGCCGCCAGCCGCAACCCGTCGACGCGGAGTCCGACGAGGCGGCCTATCAGCCGCTTCGGGTCTACGGCGAGGCCGCCGGCCACGTCGTCGCCCTGGTCGAGGATCCCGACGCGCCGGCCGGCGCCGTGCTCAAGGTCGTGGTCGGGCCGCTTTCGGGAAACATCGTCGAGGCCGTCGCGGTCCTGCCCCGGACAGAGGCCGGCGAGATCGATGCCGAGCTCGTCGGCATGGCGGTGCTGCGCACCCTCGCGCTGATGGATTAGGGCGTCGGCCCGGGAAAGCCGCCGTTGCCGGTGCGCCGAGACGCGACATGCGCATCCCCAAAGGCGCGGCGATCGGGTAGCGTGTCGCCCGATCGGAGGACCGCACCGGCAACCTCCCCCATCCCGGCCACGGACGGGTCGAACCCCATGCCAGCCCTCGACCCGTTGCGCGACCGCCTCGGGGCGGCCCCGGCGCTCCACGATCCGGACACCGCCGCCGCCCGGCTCGGCGACGTCGAAGGCGCATTCCCGGCGGGGTTCCTCACGCCGCCCCTGCGGGCGCTGCTCCTCGGGATCGCCGACCATTCCCCGTTCCTGTGGCGGCTGATCGCACAGGCGCCGGAGCGCTTCGCCGCCCTGGTCGAGAAGGCCCCGGAAGCGTCCGACGCGGCGATCACGGCGCGCCAGCGCGCCGCCGGGCGCGCGGGCGGCACGAAGCCGGACCTCGTCGCGATCGGGCGAGCGCTCCGGTGGAACCGGGCGGAGCATGCGCTGCTCGTCGCGCTGGCCGATCTCGGCGGGCTCTGGGACCTCCCGACGGTGACGAAGGCCCTGTCGGACTTCGCCGACGCGTCCGTCGGCGCCGCGGCCGACGCGCTCCTGCTCCAGGCGGCCGGGGCGGGGAAGCTGCATCCGCCCGACCCGGGCGACCCGCAGGCCGGTTCGGGGCTCGTCGTCCTCGGCCTGGGCAAGCTCGGCGGGGGCGAACTCAACTATTCCAGCGACATCGACCTGATCGTGTTCTTCGACGCCGCCCGCGCGCCGCTCGCCGACGGCGTCGAGGTGAAGCCCTTCTTCGCCAAGGTCGCGCAGGGCATCGCCAAGCTGTTAGAGGAGCGCACCGCCGAGGGCTACGTCCACCGGGTCGATTACCGGCTGCGGCCCGATCCCGGCTCGACCGCGGTGGCGCTCTCCACCGATTTCGCCTTCGACTACTATCAGTCGCTCGGCCAGAACTGGGAACGGGCCGCCTTCATCAAGGCTCGGCCGATCGCCGGCGATCGCGAGGCCGGCGCGCGCTTCCTGGCCGAGCTGAGGCCGTTCATCTGGCGCAAATACTTCGACTTCGCCGCCATCGCCGACATCCACGCGATGAAGCGCCAGATCCACGTGGTGCGCGGGCACGAGGCCCTCGCGGTCGGCGGCCACGACATCAAGCTCGGCCGCGGCGGCATTCGCGAGATCGAGTTCTTCGTCCAGACGCAGCAGCTGGTCTTCGGCGGACGGCGCCCGGAGCTGCGCGGCAGCCGGACGGTGCCGATGCTGGGCCGCCTCACCGACGCCGGCTGGATCACCGAAGCCGCACGGGACGAATTGCACGCTGCCTACGCGTTCCTGCGCACGATCGAGCATCGCCTGCAGATGCGTCGCGACGAGCAGACGCAGCGCCTGCCGCTCGAGCCGGACGATCTCACCGCCTTCGCACGCTTCTGCGGCTTCGCCACGCGTGCGGCGTTCGAGGCGGCGCTCCTGCACCATGCCGGCCGTGTCCAGGCCCATTACGTGCTGCTGTTCGAGACCGCGCCGAGCCTCTCGGCCGAGGTCGGCGACCTCGTCTTCAGCGGCAGCGAGGACGATCCCGCGACGCTGGCCACGCTTTCGGCGCTCGGCTTCGCCGAGCCGGCGCGCACGATCGAGACCGTGCGCGGCTGGCATTTCGGCCGGCGCCCTGCGGTGCGCACCGCGCGCGCCCGCGCCGTCCTGACCGAGCTGCTGCCGAGCCTGCTCCAGGCGCTCGGCGGCACGGCGGAGCCGGACGCGGCGCTGAACACCCTCGACCACGCCTTCGGCCGGATGCCGGACGCGGCCGAGCTGCTGACGATCCTGCTCGCGCACGAACGCCTGCGCCTGCTGTTCGCCGACATCCTCGGCACCGCGCCGCGCCTCGCGGCGACCGTCGGGAGCGGCCCGCACGTGCTCGACGCAGTGCTCGATCCCGACTTCGTCCTGCCGACCACCGATGCGGGGGCGATCGCCGCGCAGTACCAGGCGCTGGTCGGCAGCCCGGGGGACCACGAGACCTTCCTCGACCGCAGCCGTGACGCGGCCCGGCAGCTGCGCTTCGTCACCGGAGCGCGGCTGCTCTCGGGCATCCTGTCGGCGGCCCAGGCCGGCGAGGCCTATTCCGGGATCGCCGAAGCCGCGGTCGCCACCAGCCTCGCGGCGGTCGAGCGCGGGTTCGCGGCGGAATACGGCACGGTGCCGCAGGGGCGCTGCGCGATCCTCGCCGTCGGCCGCCTCGGCTCGCGCCAGCTCACGGCGGAATCCGACCTCGACCTCATCGTCGTCTACGATTTCGACCCCGAGGACCGCACCACCACGGGCCCGAAGGCGATCGACGCGGTGGTGGCCTACAACCGCCTCGCCCAGCGGCTCTACGCGGCGCTGACCGTCCAGACCCGGCGCGGCGGCCTCTACGCCGTCGACCTGCGCCTTCGGCCGGGCGGCGAGCACAGCCCGACCGCGGTGCAGGTGCGGGGCTTCGTCGCCTATCACCAGGACGAAGCCGAGGTCTGGGAGCACATGGTGCTGACCCGGGCGCGCGTGATCGCGGGCGATGCCGGCCTCGGCGGCGAGATCGCGGCGCGCATCCGCGAGACCGTGGCGCGGCCGCGCGACGCGACCGCGGTGTGCGCGGCGGTGCGCGACATGCGCGGGCTGGTCGCCCGCGAGAAGGGCCATCGCGGGCCGCTCGACCTGAAGCTGGCGCCGGGCGCCCTGCTCGATCTCGAGTTCCTGGCCCAGGCCCTCGTGCTCGGCCACGCGCAGGCCGATCCCGATCTGGTCGGCGCCACCGCCGACGCGGTGCTGGAGCGGGCCGGCGCCCGCGGGATCCTCCCCATCGACACTGCAACCCGGCTCGCCGACGCCTATCGGCTGTTCGACACGGTGCATCATTGGCAGCGGCTGGTCGGCGCGGACGGGTCGGCGCCGTCGCGCGGCGCGCTGGCCCGCATGGCCACGGCGATGGGCGTCCCAAGTGCCGAGACCATGGTCGCGCAGATTCAGGCCGAGCGGCGCGCGACGCGTAAGATCCTTCTCGCTCTTCGACGCCCGAAGCACTGACGTCGCCCCATCGTTCGACGCCGAACGACTTTGCCGAGCTTCAAGGCGGGTATCGTAGGTTGTGGAAATCTGCCACAACCTTGACCGCTCGGCATCACCACTGGTGTCGCGCGGTCGGAGACCATCGTGAACGACGCACCGCGCCCCACCGACCTGAGGACCCTCGCCACAGCGGCACCCGGGGCGGGGCAGCGCCGGTTCGCCGGCCTCGCCTGCGCGGCCTTCACCGCGCTGTCCTTCGCGCTGCTCCCGGTCGCAGGCCGCCCGACGGCCCCGATGCCGGGCTTCGTGGCGAGCTATCAGTCCGCGCTCGTCGTCGTCTACGCGGTGACCACCGTGCTGTTCTTCGCGCAGTACGGCCGCACCCGCTCGGTGCCGCTGCTGGTGCTCTCGGCAGGCAGCCTCTACGTGACGCTGATCGTCGCGGTTCAGCTTCTCAGCTTTCCGAACGTGTTCGGTGCCGACCGCATCCTCGGCTCGAGCCCGGCGACGACGACGTGGCTCTGGACCCTGTGGCATCTCGGGCCGCCGCTGTTCGCGCTCCCCTACGCGATCATGGAGGGCGACGGCCGTACGAGGCTGATCGCACTCGACCGATCCGCGCGTGCCGGGATCGCCACGGCGATCGGCGTCGCGGCGGCGGTAGCCGGCCTGAGCTACCTCGTGGTCGTCCATGTCGATCGGCTGCCGACGACGGTCGTCGGCGACGACTACTGGGCGCTGACCACCTCCGGCATCGGGCCGGCGGTCGTCGCGCTCACCCTGGCCTCGCTGGCGATCCTCTGCTGGACGACGCGCCTGCGCAGCCTGCTCCAGCTCTGGCTCGCGGTCTCGCTGTTCCTGCTGCTCCTCGACAACCTCGTGACGCAGACGGGCGCGGCGCGCGGCACCGTCGGTTGGTTCGCCGGGCGGATCGAGGCGCTGATATCGGGCGTCGTCGTCCTGTGTGCCTACCTGCGCAAGGTCGATCTGCTCTACGGCCATGCCGAGCGCATCGCCGAGGCGCGCGAGCGCCAGCGCGCCGACCTCCAGGCCGCACGCGACCACCTCGCCATCGCGTTGGACGCCGCCGACATGGGCGACTGGGAGTTCGACCTCGCCGCCGGCGCCTCCCGCCGGAGCCTGCGCCATGATGCGATCTTCGGATACGACGCCCTGCAGCCGCGCTGGGACGTCGCGACGACCCTCGCCCACGTCGTCCGCGAGGATCGCGACGTCGCGGAGGCGGCCTTCGCCGCCGTCGCCGCCACCGGATCGCTCGACCTGCAATGCCGCATCCTGCGCGCCGGCGACGGCGCGACGCGCTGGATCGAGCTCAAGGGCCGGGCGGCGCGGGACGAGGCCGGCCGGGCGACCGGCCTCGCCGGAATCGTCGTCGACGTCACCGCCCGCCAGGACGCGGACGAACGCCTGTATCAGGCTCAGAAGATGGAGGCGATCGGCCAGCTCACCGGCGGCATCGCGCACGACTTCAACAACCTGCTGACCATCGTCATCGGCAACCTCGACATGATCGTCCGGCGCCCGGGCGACGCGCAGCGGGTGGAGCGCCTCGCTGGCTCGGCGATGACCGCGGCGCGGCGCGGTGCCGAGGTGACCGAGAAGCTGCTGTCCTTCTCGCGCCGGCAGGTGCTGCGGCCCGAGACGGTCAACCCGAACCGTCTGCTGAAGGATTTCCACACCCTGCTGCAGCGCGCCGTCGGCGAGACCATCGCCGTCGAATTCGACCTCGACCCCGCGCTCGATCCGGTGCGGCTTGACCCCGGTCAGTTCGAGAGCGCGATCCTCAACCTCGCGGTCAACGCCCGCGATGCGATGCCGTCCGGCGGCCGCCTTCTGATCCGGACCGAGAACCTGACCGTGACGGGCGAACCGGGTGCCGCGCCGCCGGAACTCGCGCCCGGGCACTACGTCCACGTCGCGGTCAGCGACACCGGCCTGGGCATGGAGGCCGGCACCGCTTCGCGCGCCTTCGAGCCGTTCTTCACCACGAAGGAAGTCGGCAAGGGCACCGGCCTCGGGCTGAGCCAGGTCTACGGGTTCGCGCGCCAGGGCGGCGGGCAGGTCGTGCTGCAAAGCGAGGTCGGCACGGGCACGACCGTGTCGATCTACCTGCCGCATTCGAAGGAGCAGCCCGCAGCGGCCCGTCCCGAGGGCCCGATGCCGCTGCGCCGAGCGACCGACGGCGAGGTGATTCTCGTGGTCGAGGACGAGCCGGCGGTGCTCGACATGGCGGTCGAGAGCCTGAGCGAGCTCGGCTACCGCACCCTGACCGCGACCCGTGCCGCCGAAGCGCTCGCCCGCCTGCAGGGGCCGGAGCGGGTCGACATCCTGTTCTCCGACGTGGTGATGCCGGGCGGCATGAACGGGGTACAGCTCTCCGTCGCAGCGCGTCGCCTCCGGCCGGACCTGCGCGTGTTGCTCGCCTCCGGCTACACGGCGTCCGCGTTCGGCGAGGACGGCCTGCCGGCCGACCTGCCCCTGCTCAACAAGCCCTACGGCCGCGAGGATCTGGCCGACAAGCTGCGGGTGGTCATGGGGCGGCGCTGAGGCGCGCCCGGCGGTCGAGGAACCACGCCAGCGCGATCATCGCCGCGAGGCCGCCGAGGTTGACGCTCACCTGCAGCGGCCAGCTCGGCCCGAAGGTGCGGTAGCTGATCCGCCCGATCAGCGCCGCGAGGCAGCCCAGCGCGAACACTTCGAGCGAATGGCGCCCGCACCATTCGAGCGGCCGCAGGCGCGGGCTCGTCGCGAGGCGGTGGAGCACGGGAGAGCCGAACAGGAGGTAGATCAGCGCGAGGATGTGCAGGAGCCGCAACGGCGAGACCCGGGCCTTGTCCGGCACCGCCATTTCGAACGGCCTCATATCGGGCAGGCCGAAGACGTCCCAGGGGACGGCCTGGAACAGCGAGACGGCGAGATAGGCCCAGCACGCTGCCGTGAGCCAGGCGCGGCGCGCCAGCAGTCCGTCGCCGGCCGCGACCATCACGGCGAGCGCCATCCCGATCGCGAACAGGAACTGCCAGGCGAACGGGTTGAAGTACCAGCCGTCGTCGGCCGCCGCGTTCGGCAGGTTGAGGGCCGGGTCGAGGTTGGCCAGCACCCAGACCAGGCCCGACAGGCTCAGCACCGCCCACACGCTGCGGCGGATGCCGGCATAGTAGAGCGGAAACGCCGCCAGCAGCACGATGTAGAGCGGCAGGATGTCGAGGTAGTTCGGCAGGGCGTTAAGCAGGAGCCCGCGCCACAGGCCGGACCACAACCCCATCTGCAGCAGCGGCGCGACCCCGAAGCGGGGGACGAGGCCGGTCGCGTCCATCCAGGCGCGCACGATCAGCAGGGTGGCGAGCAGCAGGCCGGCCTGGAACACGTAGATGCGCAGGCACCGCATCGCGATCCGCTTCAGGGTCTCCGGCACGCCCGCCCGCCGGAACAGGCCGCCATAGGCCACCGTCGCCGAGTAGCCCGCGAACAGAACGAACAGCTCCGCAGCATCCGAGAAGCCGAGATTGTGCGGCGTGATCAGCGCCGGCGCGTTGTTCGGGATGTGGTCGATGAAGATGATCAGCAGGGCGAGGCCGCGCAGGACGTCGACGCGCGGGTCGCGCTTGCGCGACGCAGGTGCGGGATCGGTCACGCGGGCAGTCGGAGGAGAGCGCAGGGCATCGGCATCTCGGAAGGCGTCGCCGCATGCTCTCGCACGCGGCGGGCCGGTCGAGCCAGCGCGCATCGCGGCGGCGCAGGCGCGATCCGATCACGATCGAACGACGGCCGGCCGGAGCGTCCGCGGGAGACGGCCGCAAAGCGGTCTCCGCGTGAGCCGACCGTATGCGGCCCCTACATCGCCAAGGCGCAATCGCGCCTGGCGTTTCAACCGCCTTGCACGGAGCGGCGTCGGGGCCGAATGACAGAAAGCGGCAGGATAATACGTTTCGCAGGCCTCTTCAGGTCTGGTATATTGCATACCTGCTGAATCGATGCATGATGCAGACACGCGAACAGAGAGTCGCAGGCGGAGGAGACCGGGATGGAACGTCAGGACGCCCCTGCGGCGAAATGGTGGCAGCTCGCCTTCGGCGTGCTCTGCATGGCGATGATCGCCAACCTTCAATACGGCTGGACGCTGTTCGTCGACCCGATCGACGCGGACCACCATTGGGGCCGGGCCTCGATCCAGCTCGCCTTCACCGTCTTCGTCGCCACCGAGACCTGGCTCGTGCCGGTCGAGGCCTGGTTCGTCGACAATTACGGCCCCAAGGTCGTCGTCGCCTTCGGCGGCGTGATGATCGCCCTGGCCTGGGTGATCAACGCCTACGCGGGATCGCTGCCGGTGCTGTATCTCGGCGCGGTGGTCGGCGGCATCGGCGCCGGATCGGTCTACGGCACCTGCGTCGGCAACGCACTGAAGTGGTTCCCGGATCGCCGGGGCTTGGCCGCCGGCGCCACCGCCGCCGGGTTCGGCGCGGGCGCCGCGATCACCGTCGTGCCGATCGCGAAGATGATCGCCTCGAGCGGCTACCAGAGCGCGTTCCTCACCTTCGGCCTGATCCAGGGCGCGGTGGTGGTGTTCCTCTCGATCTTCCTGCGCAAGCCGAGGCATGCCGGGCCGATCCAGCGCCGGCGCCACAACCTGCCGCAGAGCCAGGTCGACCGCACCCCGAGCGAGACCGTGCGCACCCCGGTGTTCTGGGTGATGTACGCGATGTTCGTGATGGTCGCGGCCGGCGGCCTGATGGCGGCGGCGCAGATCGCCCCGATCGCCCACGACTTCCACGTCGCCGACGTGCCGGTGAGCATGCTCGGCCTGACCATGGCGACGCTCACCCTGGCGATCTCGCTCGACCGGATCTTCGACGGGTTCGGCCGGCCGTTCTTCGGCTGGGTCTCCGACCAGATCGGGCGCGAGAACACGATGTTCATCGCCTTCTCGACCGCCGCGGTCGCGGTGCTGCTGCTCCTGAGCTACGGCACCACCCCGGCGGTGTTCGTGCTGGCGACCGCCCTCTACTTCGGCGTGTTCGGCGAGATCTACTCGCTGTTCCCCGCCACCTGCGGCGACACGTTCGGCTCGAAGTTCGCCACCAGCAATGCCGGGCTGCTCTACACCGCGAAGGGCACCGCCTCGTTCCTGGTGCCGTTCGGCAGCCTGATCGCCGCGGCGTACGGCTGGTATGCGGTGTTCGGCATGATCGTAGCCCTCAACCTCGCCGCGGCGGCGCTGGCGATCTTCGTCCTGAAGCCGATGCGGAGCCGCTACCTCGCCCTCGACGCCACGCTGCCGGTGCCGAAGGCCGAGCCCGTCCGGATCGCCTGAGGCGGCGGGTCCGTCGCTTCAGGGCCCGCCCCCTTCGACGATCGCTCGATCGACCCGCGCGCGGCGCGGATCCTGCGACCAGCCATCCGGGGCCGAGGCCCCGGAGCGGCCCAACATTCATCCATTCGGGAGGCCGAGATGTCCGCACGCGCCCAAGTCATCGATATGCACACCGCCGACGTCAACATGGCCGAGGCCGACACGCAGCCGGCGCTGACCGACGGCTTCCACCTCGTCATCGACGCGCTCAAGCTCAACGGCATCACCACGATCTACGGGGTGCCCGGCATCCCGATCACCGATCTCGGGCGCCTCGCCCAGGCCGAGGGCATCCGGGTCATCTCGTTCCGGCACGAGCAGCATGCCGGCAACGCGGCCGCGATCGCCGGCTTCCTGACGAAGAAGCCGGGCATCTGCCTCACGGTCTCGGCGCCGGGCTTCCTCAACGGCCTGACGGCGCTCGCCAACGCCACCACAAATTGCTTCCCGATGATCCTGATCTCGGGCTCCTCCGAGCGCGAGATCGTCGACCTGCAGCAGGGCGACTACGAGGAGATGGACCAGCTCGCCATCGCCAAGCCCCTGTGCAAGGCCGCCTTCCGCGTGCTGCACGCCGCCGACATCGGCATCGGCGTCGCGCGCGCGATCCGCGCCGCCTGCTCGGGCAGGCCCGGCGGCGTCTACCTCGACCTGCCGGCCAAGCTGTTCGCGCAGGTGATGGACGCGGAAGCCGGCGCGAAGTCGCTGGTGCAGGTGATCGACCCGGCTCCCGCCCAGATCCCGGCGCCGGAGGCGATCGCGCGCGCGCTCGCGGTGCTGAAAGGCGCCGAGCGCCCCCTGATCATTCTGGGCAAGGGCGCCGCCTACGCGCAGGCCGACGCGGCGATCCGCGAGCTCGTCGAGAGCAGCGGCATTCCCTACGTGCCGATGAGCATGGCCAAGGGCCTCCTGCCCGACACCCATCCCCAGTCGGCCGGCGCGGCGCGCTCGACGGTGCTGAAGGAGGCCGACGTGGTGCTCCTGATCGGCGCCCGCCTGAACTGGCTGCTCTCGCACGGCAAGGGCAAGACCTGGGGCGCGCCGGGCTCGAAGAAGTTCATCCAGATCGACATCGAGCCGCGCGAGATGGACTCGAACGTCGAGATCGTGGCGCCGGTGGTCGGCGACATCGGCTCCTGCGTCGCGGCGCTGCTCGACGGGATGAAGGGCGGCTGGCCGGCGCCGCCCGCCGCCTGGACCGACACGATCAAGGCGAAGAAGGACGCCAACATCGCCAAGATGGGCCAGCGCCTCCTGAAGAACTCCACGCCGATGGACTTCCACGGCGCGCTCGGCGTGCTGCGCACCATCATCAGGGAGCGGCCGGATGCGATCCTCGTCAACGAGGGCGCCAACACCCTCGACCTCGCCCGCGGCGTCATCGACATGTACCAGCCGCGCAAGCGCCTCGACGTCGGCACCTGGGGCATCATGGGCATCGGCATGGGCTTCGCCGTGGCGGCGGCTGTCGAGACCGGCAAGCCGGTGCTCGCGGTCGAGGGCGACTCGGCCTTCGGCTTCTCGGGCATGGAGGTTGAGACGATCTGCCGTTACGAGCTGCCGGTCTGCATCGTGGTGTTCAACAACAACGGCATCTACCGCGGCACCGACGTGAACCCCTCGGGCGCCGCCGACGTGGCGCCGACCGTGTTCGTGAAGGACGCGCGCTACGACAAGATGATGGAGGCCTTCGGCGGCGTCGGGGTCCACGTCACGACGCCGGACGCGCTGCGCGAGGCGGTCAACACGGCGATGGATTCGGGGCGGCCGACCCTGATCAACGCGGTCATCGACCCCGCCGCCGGCACGGAGAGCGGCAACATCGGCAGCCTCAACCCGCAGAGCACCGTGAAGCGGAAGTAAGGCGAACAGATCGGGGCTCGTAACCCGTCGATCGACGCCGAGCCCGTCATTCCGGGCTCGGCTTCGCAGCCCCGGAATGACGGGCTCGGCGTCAACGGCCTTCCGGGTTCTTCGGCGAGAACACGATGATCGACCCTCGCCTCATCGGCCGGATCGCCTTCGCGCACCGGCTGCCGACGCGGCCGCCGCTGGCGCCGGGGCGGCACGCGCTCGGGCTGTTTGCGGAGCGGGACGCGATCCTGCAGGTGCCGCGTGGCATCGACCCGCGCAGGCCGACGCCGCTCGTGGTGCTGTTTCACGGCGGCGGGGGCAGCGCCGAGAAGATCCTGCCGATGCTGGAGGCGCATGCGGAGACGCGCCGCTTCCTGCTGCTGGCGCCGCAATCGCTGTTCCCGACCTGGGACCTGGTCATCGCCGGCCACGGGCCCGACCGCGAGCGCCTCGAAGCCGCGCTCGCCGAGGTCGGTTCGCGGTTCCTGCTCGATCCGGCGCGGCTGGCCTTCGCGGGGCATTCGGACGGCGGCAGCTACGCCCTCTCATCGGGCCTGACCAACGGCGACGTCGTCACCCACATCATCGCCTCGTCCGCCGGCTTCCTCAGCGTGCAGGTCCAGGCCGGCGCGCCGCGGATCTTCGTCTCGCACGGCACCCGGGACGCCCAGATCGCGGTCGCCCATGGCGGCCGCAGCCACGCCGCCCAGCTGGAGCGGGCCGGCTACGACGTCACCTACGTCGAGTACGACGGCCCCCACGCCTACGATCCGGCCGTGGTCGCGCAGGCGGTGGCGTTCTTCCTCGGCGAGCCGAGCCCGCCCTGACGTCGCGGCGGATCAGGCCGGCGCGACGGCGAGTTCGCGAGGCGCCGGCGCGTCGGCCCTCGGCCGTTCCGCGTCGGTGAGCAGCGCCGCCACGAGGTCGCCCTGCGAGACGATCCCGACGAGGCGGTCGTCCGGCCCGACCACCGGCAGGTGATGCAGGCCGAGGCCCGACATCTGCAGAACCACCTCGCCGATCGGGCTTTCCGGCCGCAGGGTGACGACCGGGCTGGTCATGATGTCCTCGACGCATCCGTGGGGGGCACGCCCGCGCGATGCGGTCAGGCGCAGGCGGCGCCCGAGCCCGAGTCGCGGGCCGCGCCGGTCCCAGGCCGCCTTGTCGAGGAGGTCGGTCTGCGTGACGATGCCGACCACGCGGGCGCTCTCGTCGGTGACGGGCAGGACCTTGATGTGGTGGCGTCGGAGCAGGGCGAGGGCGTCCATCAGCGGGGCGCCGGGCGCGATGGCGACGACGTCGCGGGTCATGATCGCGGCGCAGTCGGTCTGCCCGGAGCGCCGGCGGTAGGAGCGGATCTGCGCCTGACGCAGGATCGCCTCGAGGTCGCTCCGGCCGACGTCGAGAAGCTGGTCGAAGTCCTCGAGCGCCGCGTCGAGGTCGGCGGAGGTGAAGCCGAGCGGTGCGGTGGCGGGCTCGGCGCCGATCCGGCCGGGCGAGGCGGCGACCGCGTGATGCGGATAGGGCCGGCCCGTCAGGTTGTTGAACAGCAGCGCCGAGGCCAGCAGCAGCAGCGAGTTCGCGCCGACCGGCCAGAGCACGAAGCCGTAGCCGAGGTCGTGGATCGCCGGGCCGCCGAGGACCGCGGTGAGCGCGACCGCGCCGCTCGGCGGGTGGACGCAGCGCAGCGCCATCATCAGGCCGACAGTGCCGGCGATGGCCAGCGCCGCCGCGGCGACCGGATCGGGCACGAAGGCCGCGACGCTGACGCCGACCAGGGCCGCGACGAGGTTGCCGCCCACGATCGACCAGGGCTGCGCCAGAGGGCTCGCCGGCACGGCGAACAGGAGCACCGCCGAGGCGCCCATCGGTGCGATCAGGAAGGGCAGGGCGGTGGTCGGTCCCAGCGCCCAAGCGCCGAGCACCCCGGTGACGAGGATGCCGAGCATCGCGCCGAGGGCCGACCGGATGCGCTCGCGGACGCTGAGCGGCGTCGCGGCCGGAACGAACCGGCGCCACAGGGCCTGCATGGATCCGAGCCTTCGTTTTATGGGAGATCCGACTCTTCCCTCCCCCCGACGGATCTCGGGCTTGCCCGAGATCCGCACCTTGTGTGCCCGAGTCGGGCAGGCCCGACTTGGGTGCGGGGGAGGGTGGGCCTCGCGTGAGCGAAGGTCGGGAGAGGGGAGCGCCCTCTCCGGATACGGCGCTCCCCTCTCCCGACCCGCTGCGCGCGCCATCCTCCCCCGCAGAGGGGAGAGAGACGCCCGCACGACACGCGACCCCGGAATGTCGCTTTGGCGAGCGAGGTACCCACCTGGCCCTCATAGGCACCAACGGATGGTAGCGGAAGCCGCCCCCGCGTCCTGTGGGACCGGAAGCGGCTTCGCAGAGCGTCGGACCGCTCAGACCGCGCGGGCCTGATGCAGCTCCTCGATCTGCTGCTGGGTGTAGCCGAGGTCGACCAGCACCTCGTCGGTGTGCTCGCCGAGCAGCGGCGAGGACTTGATCTCGACCGTCATGTCCGAGAACTTGATCGGGCTTCCGACCGTCAGGTACGAGCCGAGATGGGGGTGGGGCACCTCGACGACCGTGCCGCTGGCGCGCAAGGACGGATCGACCGAGATCTCCTTCATCGACATCACCGGGGCGCAGGGGATGTCGAACTTGCGGAGGATGTCGACCGCCTCGAACTTGGTCTTGTCGGCGAGCCACTCCTCGATCGTGCCGAAGATGTCCATGATCTTGTCCTGGCGGGCGGATGCGGTCTTGTAGGCCGGATCGTCGATCCACTCCTCCTTGCCGATCGCCCGGCAGATCGGGGCCCAGGCATGGCCCTGGATCGTGAAGTAGATGTAGGCGTTCGGGTCGGTCTCCCAGCCCTTGCACTTGAGCACCCATCCGGGCTGGCCGCCGCCGCCGGCATTGCCGCCGCGCGGCACCACGTCCGTGAACGTGCCGTGCGGGTATTGCGGGTACTCCTCGAGATAGCCGAGCGCATCGAGCCGCTGCTGGTCGCGCAGCTTCACGCGGCAGAGGTTCAGCACCGAATCCTGCATCGACACGGCGACCTTCTGGCCCTTGCCGGTCTTGTTCTTCTGGTGGAGCGCGGTGAGGATGCCGATGGCGAGGTGCATGCCGGTGTTGGAATCGCCGAGCGCCGCCGCGCTGACCGTCGGCGGCCCGTCCCAGAACCCGGTGGTCGAGGCGGCGCCGCCGGCGCACTGGGCGACGTTCTCGTAGACCTTGAGGTCCTCGTAGTGGTGGCCGTCGGAGAAGCCCTTCACCGAGGCGACGATCATGCCCGGGTTGAGCTCGTTGATCCGCGGCCAGGAGAAGCCCATCCGGTCGAGGGCGCCGGGGCCGAAATTCTCGACGAGCACGTCGGATTCGGCGATCAGCTTCTCCAGCACCTGCTTGCCCTCGGGCGTCTTGGTGTCGAGGGTCAGCGAGCGCTTGTTGGAGTTCAGCATCGTGAAGTAGAGCGCATCCGCGCCCTCGACGTGCCGCAGCTGGTTGCGGGTGACGTCGCCGGAGCCGGGGCGCTCGACCTTGATCACGTCGGCGCCGAACCAGGCCAGCAGCTGCGTGCAGGCCGGCCCGGCCTGGACGTGGGTGAAGTCGATGATCTTGATCCCCTCGAGTGGCTTGCTCATCGTCGGCTTTTCCTCTCTTGCGTGGATGGGTGGCGACGCCGACCCTCGATCGGTGCCGCGTTCGGCGAGCGGAGACCGGGCTCTTCTGCGGAGCCTCGATCCGCGGTCACGTTGCTTTCGGCCGGATGCCGTCTTGCTTGCGAAATCCGGCCTTGATCTCGAGGACGTCGGCTGTTCCCGGCGGCGGACCGCCGAACGCCGTCGTCAGGCTTCCAGCTCGGCGAGGCGGCGCCGCATCGCGCGCTCCGCGTTCCAGCGTTCCGTCTCGTCGCGGATCACGGCGGTGATGCCGGTGACGTTCTCGTCAGCGTCGAACAGCATGCTGACCGTGAAGGCGATCGACAGGGCGCGGCCGTCCTTGTGCAGGGCCGGCACCCGCAGCACCTCGGCGCCGTAGCGGGTGACGCCGGTGCGCATGGTCTTGCGGTAGCCCTCCCAGTGCCGGTGCCGGTGGCGTTCGGGGGTGATCAGGTCGAGCGATCGCCCGAGCGCCTCCTCCGGCGTGAACCCGAAGATGCGCTCGGCGGCGGCGTTCCACACCACGATCGCCCCCTCGGGATCCGAGACCACGATCGCGTCGCCGGCGTTCGAGACCAGTTGTTCGAAGTCGATCGCCTCAGACATGAAGGACGCTCATCAATCCTGGACCCGTCGTCCACCGCCGATCGTCGATCCGCGAGGGTCGTCGTCGGTCGCGCGGGCCGCGGAGCACGCGACGACGCGGACCCTGATCGGGATCGAGGTCAGCGGTCGGGAATTCGGCCGGGCATGGAAGCTCTCCCTGCGGCGGAGCCGGGCCACGCTCGCAATCGCCGAGACGATCCGTCGAAGGCTCGATTCCTTATTTGGTATTTGGTATGCCAGAGCAGAAATCGCGTCAAGGCACGCGATGCCCGCGCCGCCTCGCTTCGGTTTCAAATCGCGGATCTGTCAGCCGACCGGGCTCGAACCACGGAACGCCGGTGCCGATCGCAACATTCGGCAGCACAGGGAGCAATGCGATGACGCCGGCGCCGAGCATCACGATCAGCCAGATCGGCGATTACGTCTTCACGGTGGATTTCGGCAAAGCATTGCCGGCCTTGCGCGTGGACGAGGCGGAGCCGATCGGCGGCGGGACCGGCCCCCATCCGGAACAGCTGCTGATCGCCGGCGTGGCGAACTGCCTGTGCGCCAGCCTGGTCTTCGCGCTGGGGAAGTTCCGCCAGGACGGCAAGGGCGTGTCCGCGGAAGCCACCTGCCGGATCGCGCGCAACGAGGCCGACCGCCTTCGGATCGTCGGCATCGACGTGCGGATCGCGCTCGGCGCCGCAGCCGCCGACATGCCGCGGATCGACCGGGTGCTCGACCAGTTCCAGCGGTTCTGCACGGTGTCGGAGAGCGTGAAGCTCGGCATTCCCATCGCCGTCTCGGTGCACGACGGCACCGGCACGGCGTTGACCTGACGGCGGCCCCGCGGAGCGGGAGCGCGGCGCCCACCACGAGAGGAGATGCGATGTCGGACATGCACAGGGCGGGCGCCGAGGCGCCGGAGGCGTTGGCCCGCCTGTTCAACCAGCGCGCCAATGCCGGCGACGTCGAGGGGCTCGTCGCGCTCTACGAGCCCGATGCGGTGCTCGCCGCGGGCCGCGTCGTCGCCACTGGGCACGCGGAGATCCGCGCCTTCTACGCCGACCTGCTGTCCCGCCGCTCGGACTTCCCGGCCGCGGACGTGCTGCCGCCGCTGCGCAACGGGCCGATCGCGATGACGTTCGCGCGGCTGCCCAACGGCACGATCTCCGCGGAGACCGCGCGCGAGCAGTCGGACGGGACGTGGCGCTGGGTGATCGACCAGCTGAAGATCAAGCCGTCCGAAGGTCAGGCCCGGTAATACGCGCGATACCAGCGCACGAACCGCTCGACGCCGGCCTCGATCGGGGTCGACGGCGCGAAGCCGACGGCGGCGGAGAGGTCGTCCACGTCGGCGAAGGTCGCCGGCACGTCGCCGGCCTGCATCGGCAGCATCCGCCGGACCGCCTTCACGCCGAGGCAGCCTTCCAGCACGTCGATCAGGTGGAGCAGCTGCACCGGCTGGTTGTTGCCGATATTGTAGAGCCGGTAGGGCGCGGCGCTCGTGCCCGGGTCGGGGCGTGCACCGTCCCAGCCCGGGTTCGGCGCGGCGATGCGCTCGCCGATCCGCACCACCCCATCGACCACGTCTTCGACGTAGGTGAAGTCGCGCTGCATCAGCCCGTTGTTGAACACCGAGATCGGCTCGCCTGCGAGGATCGCCCGGGTGAACAGGAACAACGCCATGTCGGGCCGGTACCAGGGGCCGTAGACCGTGAAGAAGCGCAGGCCCGTGGTCGGCAGACCGTAGAGGTGGCTGTAGGAATGGGCGAACAGCTCGTTCGCCTTCTTGGTCGCCGCGTACAGGCTGACCGGGTGGTCGACGTTGTCGTGGATCGAGAACGGCATCTTGGAGAGCGCGCCGTAGACCGAGCTCGACGAGGCGTAGACGAGGTGCGCGCAGCCGTGATGGCGGCAACCTTCGAGGATGTTCAGGAATCCGTCGACGTTGCTGCGCGCGTAGGCGCGCGGGTTCTCGAGCGAGTAGCGCACGCCCGCCTGCGCCGCGAGGTGGACCACGAGCCGGAAGCGGTGCTCGGCAAACAGCGCATCGACGGCATCGGCCTCGGCGATGTCGAGCTTCAGGAAGCGGAAGTTCGGATGGGCCTCGAGCCGTGCGAGCCGCGCCTGCTTCAGGCCGACGTCGTAATAGGCGTTGAGGTTGTCGATGCCGATCACCGGCCGGCCGGCCGCGAGGTAGCGCTCGGCGACGTGGTACCCGATGAACCCGGCCGCCCCGGTGATCAGTACCGGATCCATGAGCGTCCCCCTTCGTGCGGCCGCATCCGCGGTCCGAAGCTGCGCCTCCCTAGACCATTTCCAGCGCTTGGTGGATGCCATCGCGGAACGGGATCGATGTCGCGTCCGACGCGGGGAGCCGCGCCGGCGGCGGCCTGCGCGGAGCGCGTCCGCACGGGGGTGGAATACCGAGTTTGATCACCAACCGTGAGTAGAGCGAGCCGATCGGATCGTCGCGCCCGCGGAATCGCTTCCCGGCGGAGGAACCCCGACGCGACGGCGACGGTTCACCAGCGTACGCCGACGCCGAATCGGGCAGCGGCGCCGTTCGAGGCGGAGGCTCCGCCTCCGCAGACGACCCAAGGACTTCCCCAATGAAGAAACTGTTCCTGATCGCCGCGTCGCTGACGCTCATGTCCGCGACCGCCTTCGCCCAGGGGAACTCCCCCTACAACTCGTCCGGCTCCCAGGCCGGCGGCCCGCGCGGCGGCATGGAGCGCGCGATGGGTGCGCCGGGCGGCACGCCGGAGATGGGCTCGTCGATGCGCCCCGGCATGCGTCCGATGGCGCGTCCGATGATGCGCCACCAGCGCCGCCACCGCATGATGCATCACCGTCGCCACCGCATGTGATCGGTTCGACGTTTGCGCGAAAGGCCGCCCTCTCGGGCGGCCTTTTTCGTTTCCGGGATCGCTTTCCGGCCGGCATCGACCGGACGTCGGCCGAAAAAGTCACGGGGCGGCGAGCGCCGGGCGCTGGTCGGCGCAGATGCCCCCAGCCCTTGTGTAACCCCATCGCCTGGTGCGCCTCCCGGTCGGCCGCGCTTCGGTGCCCGGCAACGGCCGCGCTGAGGCAGCCACCCACGGCCGCGAAGGTGACGATCAGCGTCGTGAACGGCTTGTCAGGGGGCGCCCATGCCGCGGTCTCGGCGTCGGTCACGATGCGGCGGGTATTCTCCGCGACGTCGCGATGGACGCCGCGATGGAGAAAGGCGTCGCCCTGCAGGCCCTGCATCTGACGACGCCGGTGTCGCCCGATCCGGCGTCGAATCCAACCGACGCGTGGTGTCGGGCAGAGGCGCGATCGGTCCCCATCCCCGATCGCCGGCCGGCTTTCGAACGCGCATGCACGGAACCGGGCTTCGCTTTCGCGACGCCGCGGCTTCGCGCATCCTAGGTTCGAATTCACCGTCCCTTAACCGGATGCGGACATTACTCCTACGAATAGGGATTCGTCTTCGTGCCGCGGTGAATCATGAGCTTGTCGATCGGTACGAAGATCCACGCGATCACGGTGATCTGCGTGCTGGGGCTGATCAGCCTCATCGCCCTCTCGGTCATCGAACTCCGCGACGAGGTGACGAACAGCCGGGCGGTCAAGACGCAGCAGCTGGTCGAGGTCGCCGCCGGCGTACTGGAGCATTTCGAGGGGGAGGCGCGGTCCGGCCGGATGACCGAAGCGGCCGCCAGGCGGTCGGCGCTCGAGGGCGTACGGAACCTGCGATACGGCGCGAACGAATACTTCTACATCATCGACGATCAGGTGCGGATGGTGATGCATCCGATCAAGCCGGCCCTCGACGGCACGGATCTCGCCGCGCTGAAGGATCCGGTGGGCAAGGCCCTGTTCGTCGAGATGGCCGACGTGGCACGGAGACGGGGGGCCGGCTTCGTGTCCTACATGTGGCCGAAACCCGGGGCCGAGCAGCCCGTCGACAAGATCTCGTTCGTGAAGCGCTTCGAGCCGTGGGGCTGGATCATCGGCTCGGGCGTCTACGCCGACGACACGCTGGCCCACCTCAAGGCCCTCGTGATCAAGCTGTCGCTCGGCCTCGGCGGCATCGCGCTGCTGGTCGGCAGCGCCGCCTTCCTCATCGGGCGGCAGGTCACCCGCCCGATCTACGGGCTCACCGACACGATGAGCCGGCTCGCCCGCGGCGCGACCGCCGTGGACATTCCGGGGATCGCGCGCCGCGACGAGATTGGCGAGATGGCCCGGGCGGCCGACGTCTTCCGCCAGAACGGGATCGAGCGCCTCGCCCTGGAAGCCCAAAAGGTCGCGGAGCAATCCGCCCGGCAGCGCCGGGCCGACCGGGTCGACCAGCTCGTGGTCGATTTCGACCGGACGATCGCGGGCGCGATCGGTATCGTCACCTCGGCCGCGACCGAGCTCGACGCGACCGCCCGCTCGATGACCCAGGTGGCCGACGCCACCAGCAACCAGGCCCTGGCATCCAGTGCGGCGGCGGAGGAGACCTCGGCGAACGTCCAGACGGTCGCCGCCGCCGCCGAGGAGATGGTCGCCTCGCTTCGGGAAATCGAGCGCCAGGTGCAGGAATCGAACGCGGTCGCCGCCACCGCATCCCGCGAGGCGCGCGCCACCGACGCCGCGATGGCGACGCTGTCGGAGGCGGCGGAGCGGATCGGCGAGGCCGTGGCCACCATCACCGCGATCGCCGGGCAGACCAACCTGCTGGCCTTGAACGCCACGATCGAGGCGGCGCGGGCCGGGGAGGCGGGCCGCGGCTTCGCGGTGGTCGCCGCCGAGGTCAAAGCGCTGGCCGGCCAGACCGCGCGAGCGACGGACGAGATCGGCGGCCAGATCCTGGCGATCCAGAACGCCAGCAGCCAGGCGGCCGCGACCATCCGGCAGGTCGGGCAGACCATCGTGTCGGTCAACGCGATCACCGGCACCATCGCGTCCACCGTCGTCGAGCAGACGGCCGCGACCGACGAGATCTCCCGCAACGCCGTCGAGGCGGCGCACGGGACGCAGGACGTCTCGCGGAACGTGGCGCAGGTGCTGGCCTCGGCCGGGGAGACCGGGACCGCCGCCCAGCAGGTGACGATGGCGGCCAACGAGCTGGCCACGCAATCGGTGAACGTGCAGCGCGAGGTCGAGGCGTTCCTGTCGGCCATCCGCGCGGCCTGATCGACGGCGATCGATCGGATCGGACGCAGGGCGATCCGCGTCCGCCGGGCCCGAACCCGGCGGAGCGCGCGGTCGCGATCACGAAACCCCGAGCTGGGACCCGCGGCCGGGGCAGTTAACACCCCGGTAACCATAACCTTCGAGAACCGGGCCCTGAACGGCGGCGGGCTCGCCCATGCGCCCCGGCCGAGTTCGAAGGAGCAACGACCATGGCCCCCGGTTACGTGATCGCCGCCTGTCTGGAAGGCGCCGGAGCCATCGGGATCGTCGTGGCGCTTTTCCGCCTTCACCGAGAGCAACGTGCCAAGGCCGCCGAGCTCGCCCGCTTCCTGCGGTCCGGGCAGGTCCCGGACGTGCGGCTGCCGAAGCCTCGACCAGCTGCCACCGCCCGCCCGGCGCCTGCCATCCGGCTCGGCGCGACGATGCGGCCGCCCGAGCCGATCGATCCCTCCAACGCGCTGCTCGCCCTTCGAAGCGCGTTCGGCGCCTCGGTGCGTTGACGCCGCGCGCTCCGCGCTCGCCTCAGCGCAGCAGGGCGTCGAGACCGAAGCCGCCGAAGACCACGAAGGCGAGCGTCATCAGGAACTTGAGGTCGTCGATCGTCTCGGTCATGGCCGCCGCCCGCACGTGCTTGAACGCTGAAGACCGGGACCAGCCCGGCCTCCTCACCCTCCGCCGTCGGGCGATTTCGAGCGAATCGTTTCAGGCTTTCTTAACCGGCCGTCCCGGACTTCCCGGAGACGTGCTTCACGCTTCGTTAAGGCCTCGGACATTCGTCACGCCGCCGTCAACCATGTTCCCGCCGCGGCGGCTCGCCGGAACCCGAGCCGCATCTCGCTCGTTGGGTGCGCGGAACCTGCCTCCTCGTTGAGGGTGCCGCGACGACCGCTCGGCCCGCGCCTTTCCCGGCAGGCGGGCCTTTTTCATGGACGTCCGGTCGCTTGGCGGCAGCCCGTCCCGATCGGAGCCCCGTGATGCGCAACCTCCTCCTCACCCTCATCGTGCTCGCCGCCGGCTTCGTCCTCGTCGCGATGTACATCGCGCCGACCCAGCCCGGCCTGCGCACTTGGTATCGCGACAACGCCTGCGTCCACCTCGACAAGGTGAGCCCGCAGATCTGCGCGCCCATCCGGCAGGCCGAGGGCAGCGACAAGGTCTGACCCCCGGATGTCGGCCCTGCGCCGCGCCGTCGACTGGACGTTCCGCGACCGGAACACCGGCGCGATCGTGATTGGACAATGGCCCAACCTGCCGCTCTGGTTGTTCCTCGGATTGTCTGCCGCGCGATGGCTGCTCGCGCCGAAGGCTGACAGCGGGCAGAATGACGTCGGGATGTGGCTTCGGATCGCGTCCGGCGCGGCGCTCGCCTGGTGGGCGGCGGACGAGATCCTGCGCGGCGTGAACCCCTGGCGCCGCCTGCTCGGTGTGATCGCGTTGGCCGGTTTGGCGGTCTCCGCATTGTTCGGCTGACCCAAGGCAGCTTCGGCGCGAGGCCGCGCCGGCATTCACGCCATTTCGTATTTTCTACGCAGCATCGAAACTTGTCGTTGCGTGCACAACGAATTCCGTGAATACGGTTTCGACCGATGGGTCCGTTCGCGCTCGCGTGTGACTATGCGAACAGAAGCCGGAAATCTGGGCGGGCGAAACCGATGACCAACCTGGGAACCACGCGCCGCCTGCAGGACGGCCCGCATCCGTCGAACGGCCTGCAGGTCCTGGGCAAGATCGCCGCCGTGCTCGCGATCCCGGTCCAGGATTTCTTCCGTTATGAGGTGCAAGCCTCCAGCGCCGCGACGCCCTCGGCAGCCGAGTGCGAGCTGCTGATGACGGCGTTCCTGCGGGTGCGCGATCCCGAGATCCGGAACCGCATCGTCGGCATGCTGCGGGCGTATTGCGGCAACTGATCGCGGCGTCAGAGTTCGGCCGAATCGCGGGAGAGCTCGCTCCGCAGGCGCCGTGCCGCTTCGAGCAATGCGCCATCGCGCCGCCTGCGCGGACGGGGCAGGTCGATCCGCACCTCCGCCGACACGCGGCCGGGCTTGCCGGCCAGCACCACCACCCGGTCGGCCAGCGTCACCGCCTCGTCGATGTCGTGGGTCACGAACAGCACCGTCTTGCCGGTGGCGGCCTGGATGCGCTGCACCTCGTCCTGGAGACCCTCGCGGGTGAAGCTGTCGAGGGCCGAGAACGGCTCGTCCATGAGCAGCACGTCCGGGTCGACCGCGAGCGCACGGGCGATGGCGACGCGCTGGCGCTGCCCGCCCGAGAGCTGGTGCGGCCAGCGCTGGGCGAGATCGTCGAGCCCGACGAGGGCCAGCATCTCGGCGGCCTTGGCCCGACGCTGGGAACGCGACAGGCTGCTGTTCTCCAGGCCGAAGGCGACGTTGTCGACGACCCGCCGCCACGGCAGCAGGCGCGCATCCTGGAACACCAGGGCCATCGGCGTGCGGCAGCCGGGCCGCGTCGCCAGCTCGACCGTGCCCGAGCTCGGCGCGGCGAGGCCGATCAGCACCCGCAAGAGCGTCGACTTGCCGACGCCGGATTCGCCGACGATCACCAGGAACTCGCCGCGCGCGACGGTGAGGTCGAGGTCCGACAGGATGACGTTGCGCGTGCCCCCGCGCGCGTAGGCGAGGCTCAAGGCCCGGAAGGCGATGATCGGGTCGCGCATGGCGGTGTCGGCCTGGGTCGCCATGCGCTCAGGCCCGCCAGCGCAGGAGCCAGCCCTGCAGGGCGACGAACGCCGAATCGAACAATCCGTAGAGCCCGGCCATGGTGAGCATGTAGACGATTACGATGTCGGTGGAGAGCAGGCTCGAGGCCTGCATCATGCGCTGCCCGACGCCCGGCACGCCGAAGATCTCCGCCGCGACCACCGCCATCCAGGCTTGGCCGAGCGCCGTGCGCAGGCCGACGAGGATGCCCGGCGTCGCCGCCGGCAGCAGGATCTTGGTCAGACGTGCGGGGGCCGAGCGGAAGCCGAAGGCCTGTGCCACCTCAATCAGGTCGCGGTCGACGCCGCGCACGGCGCCCTGCGTCGCGAAGAAGACGATCCAGAACACGCCGATGGCGATGATGAACACGGCCGCCGACGGCTCGACGCCGAACCAGATGATGGCGAACGGCACCCAGGCGAGGCCCGGGATCGGCCGCAGCAGGCGCACAACCCAGGCGGTCGCGGCCTCGAAGGTCCGCGACATGCCGCCGACGAGGCCGAGCGCGATCCCGGCGCCCGCGCCGACGGCGAGGCCGACGAGGTAGTGGCTCAGGCTCGACGCCACCGCCTCGAACCACACCCCGAGCTCGATCTCGCGCAGGAACGCGGCCGGGATCGTGCTCGGCGGCGGCAGGAAGGCCGGGTTGATCAGCCCGAGCCGGGGCGCCGCCTCCCAGACCAGGAGGAAGGCGGCGAGCCCGAGGGTTGACAGCAGGATCGCGCGGAGGACGGTCAGCGCGCGATCGCCTTCTCGTAGAAGCCCGGCACGAACAGGCCGTCGATCGGCACGTCCTTGTCGAGGGTGCCGATGCTCACCTGATAGGCCTGCATCTTCCGCGTCGCCTCGACGATCACCCGCGGGTCGGCGGTGAACTTCGCCGCCGGCGAGGACAACGCCTTCCGGATCGTGGCGAGATCGGTGATGCCCTTGCCGAGCGCCTTCTCGACCGGCGGCGCGGCGCGGGCCGGATCGGTCTTGAGCAGGTCGGTCGCCTTCACCAGCGCGTCGACGAGGCCCTGCACCGCGGCCGGGTTCCTGTCGGCGAAGGCGCCCGAGACGGCGACCACGGTGCCGGGCTGGTCGGGGAACATCTCGGCGCCGGTGGCGATCAGGGCGATCGCCGGGTTGCGCTGCTGGACGATCGTCAGCGCCGGCTCGCGGATCGAGGCGCCGTCGACGGCGCCGGCGAGCAGAGCCTGCTGCGTCGCGTCGATGCCCATGGCGACGACCTCGGCGTTCGTCTTGTCGGTCTTGGCCACCTGCCAGAGCCAGTGCTGCAGCGTGGTGTTCGGCACCGAGCCCGGCGGCTGGGTCGCGAGGCGGGCGGCGCGGCCCTCCTTCTCCCGGTAGCGGCGGAAGGCCTCCGCCTTGTCGGCGGTCGCCGCGAAGTAGGGCGCGAGCTTGGGGCCGGCGACGAACACCATCTCCTCGACCGCGGTCGCGGCGACCACGCGCACGTCGATGTTCTTGGTGCGCGCCACCGCCAGCGGCGCGATGCCCGCGACGTAGACGTCGATGGTGCCGGAGGCCAGCGCCTGGATCATGTTCGGCCCGGACTCGAAGGTGGTGAATCCCGGCTTGAGCCCGGCGGCCTCGAGCCAGCCCTCTCCGTTGGCGACGAAGATCGGCGCCGCGCCGATCACCGGGATCACGCCGATGCGGACGGGCACCGGCGCGGTCTGCGCCGTCGCGGAGCCCGTCCCGAGGGCATCCGCCCCGAACGCGAGCAGGCCTGCAGCGAGGATCGTCCGGCGATTGGGGAACTGACGCATGGGCTCGGGATTTCCGGGCTCGGGAGCGGAGCGGCTTCGGCCGCTCCCATGCCACAGGCCGGCGAAAGTGCAAATCGGCGCGCCGAAAACGCCATCCGCCCTCGCTCGCGCGTGGCAAGCACTTCGATTGCGACCACATGGTTACGAAGGATGAAGCCGCGCAAAATCGCCTAGGTATTCCAATGCAACTTTCAGATGCTGGAAAACGGTTCTGTACTCATAGAAAGCGTGTCTGAGAGATATCCACAGAGTCGAATTTTATTGCCATTCATTTCTGTATAAGGCATCCATCCTTTCCACCAGAGAAGTCTGCCTTGGGGATGATCGTCGCGATGCTCAGCTTCGCTTGCCTGACCTGCGGCGTTGGCCTTGCCCGCATGTCGACGCGCGACCCGGATCGGGCGCCGATGCTGGAACGATGGAGCGGGCTCTGCCTGCTCGCCGGCCTCGCCCTGCTCGGAGCCGCCCTGCCGCTCTTCCGCTGACGTTGCGGCGCGGTCGGAACAGGCCGGTCCGGCTCCCGTTGTCACGCGACTGCGGCGCTTTTCCGCGGCATCGATCGAGGGAATGATCTCATGAGCCTACTCGGCAGCATCGTCAGCAAGATCCTGCATCCGTTCGGAGGCGCCTCCTCCGCGGCGGCCCCCTCGACCGCGGATGCCGGCGGCGCCAGCAGCCCGGCCTCGACCACCACGGCCGACGCGACGCCGTCCGCCTCGGGCGAGCCCGTGGACGTGGAGGCGGTGCTCAACGGCATGGCCCAGAAGAATTCCCAGACGCTGAACTGGCGCACCTCGATCGTGGACCTGATGAAGCTCCTCGATCTCGATTCGAGCCTGACCGCCCGCAAGCAGCTCGCCGACGAGCTGCACTACACCGGCGACAAGGACGATTCGGCCACGATGAACGTCTGGCTGCACAAGCAGGTGATCAAGAAGCTCGAGGAGAACGGCGGCAAGGTACCGGCCGACCTCAAGGACTGATCACGGTCGCCCGCGACGATCGAAGCCCGGCCATCGCGCCGGGCTTTTTCGTGCGCGCTCCCCGCCGCGACGGCTCACTTGACAGCTCACTTGCCGGTGCGCACCCGCGTCCAGGCCCGGGTGACGAAGCGCTGGGTGCGGTCGTCCCAGGCGGTGTTGACCGAGAGCCGCTGCATCGTCGCGTCGTCGGGATAGATGCCGGGATTGGCCAGGATGTCCGGCTTCACGAGCTTTTTCGCGGGCAGGTTGCCGCTGGCATAGGACACGAAGTTGGTGTTGGCCGCCGCAACCTCGGGGCGCAGCATGTAGTCGATGAAGCTCAGCGCCTCCGCCGCATGGGGGGCGTCCTTCGGGATCGCGAAGGCATCGAACCACATCAGCGTGCCCTCCTTCGGGATGAGGTAGGCGATCTCGACGCCGTTCTTCGCCTCGTCGGCCCGCTTCTTCGCCTGCAGCACGTCGCCGGAATAGCCGACCGCGACGCAGAGATCGCCGTTGGCGAGCGACTGGATGTATTCCGACGAGTGGAACTTCCGCACCGTCCCGCGCACCTTGAAGAGCGCGTCGGCGACCTGGGTGATGTCGTCCCAACGCTTGGAGTCGCTCTTCAGGCCGAAGGTCGGCAGCATGCTCGGGATCAGGTCCTCGGGCGAGTCGAGCATCATGATCCCGCAATCCTTGAGCTTGTTCGCCGAGGCCGGGTTGAGGACGAGGTTCCAGGTGTTGAGCGCGGCGCCGGCGCCGAGACGCTCGCGCACCAGCCCGAGGTTGAGCCCGAGCCCGGTGGTGCCCCACATGTAGTCGACGGCGTAGGCGTTGCCCGGATCGTAGGCCGCGAGGCGCCCGGCGATCTCCGGCCAGACGTTGCCGAGGTTCGTCAGCTTGACCTTGTCGAGGGGCAGGAACGCGCCGGCCCGGATCAGCCGCTGCAGGAACGGCCCCGACGGCACCACCACGTCGTAGCCGGACTTGCCGGCGAGCAGCTTGGTCTCGAGGATCTCGTTGTTGTCGTAGGTGTCGTAGACCACCTTGATCCCGGTCTCGCGGGTGAAGGCCTCGAGCACCTTCGGATCGATGTAGTCCGACCAGTTGTAGATGTTGACGACCCGCTCCGGCCCCGCCGCCAGCGCCGGCCCGCTCGCGAGCGTGAGGCCGGCGAGGAGGATCGCGCGGGCGAGGGCGGCGGCCCTCATGCGCCCGACCGCGCAGCGACGACGACGATCTCGACGAGGTATTCCGGCCCGGCGAGCTTGGCCTCGACCGTGGCGCGGCCGGGCGGGTTGTCCTTCGACACCCAGGCGTCCCAGGCGGCGTTCATCTCGGCGAAGGTGCCCATGTCGGCCAGGTAGATCGTCGCCATCAGGATCCGCTCCTTGTCGCTGCCGGCAGCCGCCAGCAGGCGCTCGATCTGGCCGAGGATGGCCTGCGTCTGCGCGGTGACGCCGGTGCCGACCGTGTCGGAGGCGACCTGGCCGGCGAGATACACCGTGTCGCCGTAGGCCACGCCTTGCGCCATCCGCGCGCCCGGCTCGAAGCGTTCGATCGTCATGTCCTGTCCCCCGGCTGATCTTCGGATCGCTTCTGCCGCCGGGCGCGGGCGAGGTAAAGGGGCGCCGGGCCGGCGGCCTTGGCCCATTGCAGTGCGGAAAAAGATCCGGCGACGGCCAATCCGTCGCAACCCCCGCTGCCACCGTGCGTTTCAACACCGTTCCAGCGTCGCGTCATCCGAAAGCGGCGTCACATCGTCAGGCGTCACGTCGCCAAGGGGTTCGTCATGGGTATTCTCTGGACCATCGTCATCGGTTTCCTCGCCGGCATCGTCGCCAAGTTCATCATGCCCGGCTCGAACGAGCCGTCGGGCTTCATCCTGACCACCATCCTCGGCATCGTCGGCGCCTTCGTCGCCACCTTCCTCGGCCAGGCGCTCGGCTGGTACGGCCCGAACCAAGGCGCGGGCTTCATCGGCGCCGTGGTCGGCGCGATCGTCGTCCTCGCGATCTACGGCTTCATCGCCAGCCGCGGCCGCACCACCACGCTCTGAGGTCGCGCTCGCCGACACGGACGACGACGTAGAAAAGGGGGCGCCGCGAGGCGCCCCCTTCTTCGTTGCGACTGGTCCGATGCTCAGATGTGGTCGGAGGCCGCCTTGATTGCGCAATGGCCGGTGGCGCCGCGCAATGCGAGGCCGACGCCGACCACGAGGGCCGCGAGGCTCAGCCACTTGTTCGGGCGCGGCTGCGCGGCCGCCGCCGCGATGCCGAGGCCGAGCGCCACCGAGACCGCGCGCTCGGTGGTGCTGAGGTTCGGCTCGCCGCTGAAGATGTCGTGGATCATGTCGTTGGCCATGGGGTCGTGTGCGCTCCTGTTGGGGTCGCGGATCGAACGCCCTCCGAAGGCCGGCGTTCCTTGCCGCCGCGCCGGAACCGCCCACGAAAAAGGCGCGGCCCCGAGGGGACCGCGCCGTCTTCGCCGTCAGGACCGCAGGTCCGGACGATCAGTCGTTCGACTGGCGACGCTCGCCGCGGCTGCTGCGCTCGCTCCGCTCGCGCGGGGCCCGCTCCTCGCGCTCGGGCTCGCCGCGCTCGGCGCGCTCGGCCTTGAGCTTCTCGGTGAGGTCCTCGCCGGTCTCCTGGTCGACGACCTTCATCGAGAGGCGGATCTTGCCGCGATCGTCCTGGCCGAGGAACTTCACCTTGACCTTCTGGCCCTCGCTGACGACGTCCGTCACCTTGGCGACCCGCTGGGCGGCGAGCTCCGAGATGTGGACGAGGCCGTCCTTGGCGCCGAAGAAGTTCACGAAGGCGCCGAACTCCATCGTCTTCACGACGGTGCCCTCGTAGATCATGCCCGGCTCGGCTTCCGCGACGATCGAGCGGATCCAGTTGTAGGCCGCCTTGATCGCCTTGCCGTCGGCCGAGGCGATCTTCACCGTGCCGGAATCGTCGATGTTGATCTTGGCGCCGGTCTTCTCGACGATCTCGCGGATCACCTTGCCGCCGGTGCCGATCACTTCCCGGATCTTGTCGGTGGGGATCTGCATGGTCTCGATGCGCGGCGCGTACTCGCCGAGCTCGGGGCGGGCGGCGGTGAGCGCCTTGGCCATCTCCACGAGGATGTGGGCGCGGCCGTCCTTCGCCTGGGCGAGGGCGACCTGCATGATCTCCTCGGTGATGCCGGCGATCTTGATGTCCATCTGGAGCGAGGTGATGCCCTCGTCCGTGCCGGCCACCTTGAAGTCCATGTCGCCGAGGTGGTCCTCGTCACCGAGGATGTCGGAGAGCACCGCGTAGCGCTCGCCCTCGAGGATGAGGCCCATGGCGATGCCGGCGACGGGACGGCGCAGCGGGACGCCCGCATCCATCAGCGACAGCGAGCCGCCGCAGACCGAGGCCATCGAGGACGAGCCGTTCGACTCGGTGATCTCGGACACGACGCGGATCGTGTACGGGAACTCGTGGGCCGGCGGCAGCACCGGGTGGATCGCGCGCCAGGCGAGCTTGCCGTGGCCGATCTCGCGGCGACCGGGGGAGCCCATGCGGCCGGTCTCACCCACCGAGTAGGGGGGGAAATTGTAGTGCAGCAGGAAGGTCTCCTTGTAGGTCCCCTGCAGCGCGTCGATGTACTGCTCGTCCTCGCCGGTGCCCAGCGTCGCGACCACGAGCGCCTGGGTCTCGCCGCGGGTGAACAGCGACGAGCCGTGGGCGCGCGGCAGCACGCCGACCTGGCTCTCGATCGGGCGGACGGTCTTCACGTCGCGGCCGTCGATGCGCGAGCCGGTATCGAGGATGTTCCAGCGGACCACCTTCGACTGGGCCTCCTTGAACGCGGCCTTGACCTTCTCGGGCGCGAACTTCTGCTCGCCCTCGGCCGGGCACAGAGCCGCGACCACCTTCGCCTTCACGGCGTCGACGGCCTTGTAGCGCTCCTGCTTGACGGTGATCTTGTAGGCGTCGCGCAGCTCGGACTCGCAGACGCCGAGCACGGCGGCCTCGACGTCGGCGTTCTCCGGCGGCGAGAAGGCGCGCGGCTCCTTGGCGGCCTTCTCGGCCAGGCGCACGATCGCCTCGATCACCGGCTGGAAGTGCTTGTGGCCGAACATCACGGCGCCGAGCATGATCTCCTCGGACAGCTCCTTGGCCTCCGACTCGACCATCAGCACCGCGTCGGTGGTGCCGGCGACGACGAGGTCGAGCACCGCGCCGTCCATCTCCGGGACCGGCGGGTTGAGCACGTACTGGCCGTTGGCGTAGCCGACGCGGGCGGCGCCGATCGGGCCCATGAACGGCACGCCGGACAGGGTGAGCGCCGCCGAGGCCGCGACCATCGCCAGGATGTCGGGATCGTTCTCGAGGTCGTGGGTGAGCACGGTCACGACGACTTGGGTGTCGTTGCGCCAGCCCTCGACGAAGAGCGGGCGGATCGGGCGGTCGATCAGGCGGGAGACCAGCGTCTCCTTCTCGGACGGCCGGCCCTCGCGCTTGAAGTAGCCGCCGGGGATGCGGCCGGCGGCGTAGGCGCGCTCCTGGTAGTTCACGGTCAGCGGCAGGAAGTCGATCCCGACCTTCGGCTCCTTTGAGGAGACGACGGTGGCGAGAACCGAGGTCTCGCCGTAGGTGGCCATCACCGAGCCGTCGGCCTGGCGGGCGACCTTGCCGGTCTCCAGAACGAGGCGGCGATCGCCCCACATCAGCTCTTCACGTTGTACGTCGAACATTCTTGTCGTCCTTGCCATCATGCGGCGGGCGAACCCGGCGCGGCCAGGGGCAAGACGGCGGGGCACTCCGGCCGGAGGAGTGCCCTGCGATCCTGTCCCTGGTGTTCGCGCCTCGAAGTCGCCCGTTGCTCGCGGGGCCGGACCCGTTCCGGCCACCCGAGATCTTGAAAAAAGCGGTCCCGAGCCGGGCTCGGAACCGCGTGGGCTGGATTAGCGGCGGATGCCGAGGCGCTCGATGAGGCTGCGGTAGCGGGCCTCGTCGCGACGCTTCACGTAGTCGAGCAGCGAGCGGCGCTGCGAGACCATCTTCAGGAGGCCGCGGCGGGAATGGTTGTCCTTGCCGTGGGTCTTGAAGTGGCTGGTGAGGTTGGTGATCCGCTCGGTGAGGATCGCCACCTGGACCTCCGGCGAGCCGGTGTCCTTGGCGACGGTCGCGTATTCCTTGATGAGCGCGGTCTTGCGCTCTGCCGAGATCGACATCGCAGTGCCTTTCAGGTGAGGTTTTCAGAAGCGCCGTGCGGCCGCCCCTCCGGATCGGGAGGACGGCGCCTGAGGCATGCTCGAGCCTTGGCCGATGCCGGGATGTCGTCCAGCAGGGTCGTTGGTCCAAGCGGTTTCGGCCCCGCCCGTCGCCGGGCCGAGGCCGCGCGGACCATACACGAAACGGTTCGCGGCGCCAGTCCCGGCCACCGGGCGTCTCCCGGGCCGCGATGCGAATTCTTCGCTGCTGCCCGCCCGCTTGGGATATGTTCACTGAACATCAGGGGGCGACATCATGATCAGTCAGACTGCGATCGAGGCGATGGGTGTCCAGAACGACCGCCTCACGACGATGATCAGGAACATCGACGGCGGCATCTGGTGGCAGACGGATGCGAACGCCAAGGTCGAAGCCGGGAAGATCCTGGCCCAGACCGCACGCATCGGCGATGCCCTCGACGCCATCGAACGCCTCGTGAAGGGCATGGCGACGTAGCGGGAGAGGGGCACCGGCATGTCCGCCGACGGAGACGAGGCGGTCGCCCGGCTCGCCCGGCAGCTCCTGGATCAGGGCTTGGGCTGCCTGTCGCCGCACGATCGGCGCGTCCTCGCGCACATCGCCGGGCGCGTCCATGCCCGCGACGCGGGCGCCGCCGCGACGTCGCTCGCAGGCCCGGATTTCGGCGAACGCCTCGCCGACCGGGTCGCCAGGCTCGGCGGCTCGTGGGGGTTCATCATCGCCTTCACCGGCCTACTCGTCGGCTGGGTGGTCCTGAACACCGTCGTCCTCGCAGGGTCGGGGGGCGGCTTCGACGCCTATCCCTACATCTTTCTCAACTTGATCCTGTCGATGGTCGCGGCGTTGCAGGCGCCGGTGATCCTGATGTCGCAGAACCGGCAGGCGGAGCGCGACCGCATCGCCGCCGGCCTCGACTACGAGGTCAACCTGCGCGCCGAGATCGAGATCGTGTCCCTGCACGACAAGCTCGACCGCATCCGGACCGAGCAGCTGGAGGATCTGATCCGCGCGCAGACCCGGCAGATCGCCGAACTCGGCGCCGCGCGGGCCGCCCGCCCGCGCGGGTGAGCGGCGGCCGTTTCGCATGACGGAACGGTCGCACCGGAAAGCCGATGCATCCCAGCCATCCGCCCGCGTCGTTGCATCGCGAAATCACCGCTCCTATCGCTGCCGGCCTTCGGCGCCCGGAGGCGCCCTCGTCGAACGGCCGATCGCACCATGAACTCCGAACCGCTCCCGCTGCCCGAAACCCTGGCCCTGCCCGAGAAGCTGTCGCTGCCGAAGGACAGGATCCGGGTGCTGCTGCTCGAAGGCATCAACGACAGCGCCGTCGGGCTGATGCGCGCGGCCGGCTACACCAACCTCGTCCGCCTGCCGAAGGCGCTCGACCGCGATGCGCTGCACGAGGCCCTGAAGGGCATCCACATCCTCGGCATCCGCTCGCGCACGCAGCTCGACGCGGCGGCCCTCGACGCCGCCGACCGCCTGCTCGCGGTCGGCTGCTTCTCGGTGGGCACCAACCAGGTCGACCTCGACGCCGCGCGGCGGCGCGGCGTGCCGGTGTTCAACGCGCCGTTCTCGAACACCCGCTCGGTCGCCGAGCTCGTCATCGGCGAGATCGTGATGCTCCTGCGCCGGATCGTGCCGCGCTCGGTCGGGGCGCATGCCGGCCAGTGGGACAAGTCGGCGGCCGGCTCGGTCGAGGTGCGCGGCAAGACGCTCGGCATCGTCGGCTACGGCAACATCGGCACGCAGCTCTCGACGCTGGCCGAGGCCATGGGCATGCGGGTCGTCTTCTACGATTACACCGACAAGCTCCGCCACGGCAACACCGAGCCGACCGCCTCGCTCGCCGAGCTGCTCGCCCAGAGCGACGTGGTCTCGCTGCACGTGCCCGAGACCGACGCCACCGCCAACATGATCGGCGAGGCCGAGATCCGCGCGATGAAGCCGGGCGCGTACCTGATCAACAACGCCC
Organism: Methylobacterium sp. J-092; assembly: GCF_022829325.1. Lineage (NCBI taxonomy): Bacteria > Pseudomonadati > Pseudomonadota > Alphaproteobacteria > Hyphomicrobiales > Methylobacteriaceae > Methylobacterium > Methylobacterium sp. J-092. Next base: position 44,200 of record NZ_JAKSXU010000049.1, read on the forward strand.
GCGGCACCGTCGTCGACCTCGACGCGCTCGCACGGGCCCTGCGCGACGGGCACCTCGCCGGCGCCGCCGTCGACGTCTTCCCGGTCGAGCCCGGCTCGAACCAGGAGCGCTTCGTCTCGCCGCTCCAGGGCCTGGAGAACGTGATCCTCACACCCCACGTCGGCGGCTCGACCGAGGAGGCGCAGGAGCGCATCGGCTCGGAGGTCGCGCGCAAGCTGGTGGATTACTCCGACATCGGCTCGACCATCGGCGCAGTGAACTTCCCGCAGGTGCAGCTCCCGCCGCGCCCGACCGGCGCGCGCTTCATCCACGTGCAGCAGAACCTGCCCGGCATGCTCAACCGCCTCAACGCGGTGTTCTCGAGCGCGGGCATCAACATCGCCGGGCAGTTCTACCAGACCGACGGCGAGGTCGGTTACGTGGTGCTCGAGACCGACGCCACCAACGCCGACGCCGAGACCCTGCTCGCCGAGATCCGCGCGATCCCGGGCACGATCCGCGCGCGGCTGCTGTACGAGCGCCGCTGAGCGGGGCGTTCGCGGACGCCGCCCAGCGATCGATCCGGTCTCCATCGCGGCGTGACGGCGCCGGAGGGATCCTGCGAAGCACGCCGCGCTCGCTCTCCCATGAAAAGTGTGTCGGGGAGAGGGGCGTGACGCTCCGAAAGCTCACGCCTCTCATCCTGTCCTTTTCCCCCTGGGAGAAGGGACCCGTGCTCGATTCGGCGTCCGGCCGGTGCCTGAGCGCTCCGTCGCGGACGACCCTGAAAAACTTTCCGTGGCGCGGCTATCGCTGGCGCGGCACTTGCCGCAGCCTCGCTGCATCTTCCGCGGGCTCGGACATCGCCACGCCATGACCACAGGCTTCTTCGCCGCGAAGAAATCCGTCGCCGCGCTCGTCGCCGGGCATGAGGACGACCACGGGCCGGCGCTGGCGCGAAGCCTGTCGGCGTTCGGGCTGGTCTGCATCGGCCTCGGCGCGACGATCGGGGCGGGAATCTTCGTCCTCACCGGCACCGCGGCGGCGGACTATGCCGGCCCGGCGCTCGCGCTATCCTTCGTCGCCGGCGGGATCGCCTGCGCCTTCGTCGGGCTGTGCTACGCAGAGCTGGCCGCGATGATCCCGGTGCCGGGCTCGACCTACGCCTACACCTACGCGACGCTCGGCGAGCTCTGCGCCTGGATCATCGGCTGGGACCTCGTCCTCGAATTCGCCTTCGCCGCCGCCACCGTCGCGGTGGGCTGGTCGGGCTACGCGCAGAGCCTGCTCGCGGATGCGGGCCTGCGCCTGCCGGCGGCGCTCGCCGCGGCGCCCGGCGGAGGCGGCCTCGTCAACCTGCCCGCCGCAGGGATCGTGCTCGCGCTGACGGCGCTCCTGATGCGCGGCAGCCGCGAGGCCTCGCTCGTCAACACCGCGATGGTGGCGCTGAAGGTCGCGATCATCCTTGCCTTCGTCGGCGTCGGGGCGGCGCACCTGAAGCCGGAGCTGTGGCACCCGTTCATCCCGGAGAACACCGGCACCTTCGGGGAATTCGGCTGGAGCGGCATCCTGCGCGGCGCCGGCGTGGTGTTCTTCGCCTTCATCGGCTTCGAGACGGTCTCGACCGCCGCCGGCGAGACCCGCGACCCGCAGCGCGACGCGCCGATCGGCCTGCTCGGGTCCCTGGCGGTGAGCACGGTGCTCTACGTCGCGGTCGCCACGGTGCTCACCGGGCTTGTGCCCTACCGGGCGCTGAACGTCGCCGACCCGATCGCCAAGGCGATCGACGCGATCGGGCTCGGCGGCTTCGCCGTCGCGATCAAGCTCGGCGCGCTGATCGGGCTGACGACCTCGACGCTGACCGCGCTCTACGGCCAGGCGCGGGTCTTCTACGCGATGGCCCGCGACGGCCTGCTGCCGCGGCTGTTCGCGCGGGTGAGCCCAACGACGCGCACGCCCATGCTGAGCCAGGCGACGATCGGCCTGATGACCGCGCTCGTGGCCGGCCTCGTGCCGATCGAGGAACTCGGCGAGCTGGTCAGCATCGGCACGCTCTTCGCCTTCGTGCTGGTCTGCACCGCCGTGCTGATCCTGCGCCGGACCGAGCCGGAGCGGCCGCGCCCGTTCCGGGTCCCGGCGGTCGGACTGGTGGCGAGCCTCGGCATCCTGTCCTGCCTGCTGCTGATGGCGGGCCTGCCGGGCCAGACCTGGATCCGCCTCGCGGTCTGGCTGACGCTCGGCCTCGCCCTCTACGCGGGCTACGGACGCAGGAACGCCCGCCGGGTGAGGGCGGGCGCGTCGCGGGCTTAGAGCTGGAACCGAGCCTCATGGGGCCTGACCCATGAGGCTCGGTGCGGACGCTCAGAACGAGCGGCGGTGCGGGGTCTGGGCGCCGCCGTAGCGGCGGCGGAGATACGAGACGACCTTCGGCAGCAGGAAGGCGAGCAGGATCTTTCGCATGGGGTCGGCGAACCTTCTTCACGAGCGTGTGAAGATGCAATGCGCCGGCCCCGTTCGCGTTCCGGTCAGAGCTCCAGCGTCAACGTCACGGGCGCGTGGTCGGACGGGCGCTCCCAGCCGCGGGCCTCGCGCGCGACCTCGACCTTGCGCACGGTGCCGGCGAGGTCGGGCGAGACCCAGGCATGGTCGAGGCGGCGGCCCTTGTCGGCCGCCGCCCAGTCGGGCGAGCGGTAGCTCCACCAGGTGAAGATCTTCTCCGGCGGCGGCGTCAGCAGGCGCGCGGTGTCGACCCAGCCGGCCTCGTTGCGCAAGCGTTCCAGCGCCTCGGTCTCGATGGGGGTGTGGCTCACCACGTCGAGCAGCTGCTTGTGCGACCAGACGTCGTGCTCCAGCGGCGCGACGTTGAGGTCGCCGACGAGGATCGCGGGGCCCTTCACGCGCCGCCCGCCCCAGGCGCGCAGGTCGCGCAGGAAGTCGAGCTTGTGCGCGAATTTCGGGTTGAGCGCGGTGTCGGGCACGTCGCCGCCGGCCGGCACGTAGAAGTCGTGCAGCGCGATGCCCGCCGCGGCGCCGGCCTCGGGCCCGAGCACCGCCGAGATGTGGCGCGCGTCCTGGCGCTCGCAGAAGCTCATCACCGCGCGGGTGACGAGCGGAAACCGCGACAGGATCGCGACGCCGTTGTAGCCCTTCTGCCCGGCGAAGACGACGTTCTCGTAGCCCGAGCCGCGCAGGGCCTTCAGCGGGAAGGCGTCGTCCGGGCACTTGGTCTCCTGCAGGCACAGCACGTCGGGCTTCGCCTCGGCGAGGAAGCGCAGCACGAGATCGATGCGCAGGCGCACCGAGTTGATGTTCCAGGACGTGACGGTGAGGCGCAACGGAAACGCTCGCGGTTGTCGGGGGGAGGCCGGTGGATAGCGCGATTCGCCAGCGCGATCGACGCTGCGACCGGGCGGCCTGCGGAAATGGCGTGCTCCGCCCCGGACGACGGGGTATGTCCGCGCAAAGACCATCGGTCGGCCCCGCTCGACGACACGCCAGAGACATAGCCCCTTGCCGCGCATCCGCTCCGTCCTGTTCAACGCCTACTGGGCCGCCTGGACGGCCTTGTTCCTAGCACCGCTCGCGGTGCTGGCCGCCTCCGGCTCGCCGGTCCGGCCGATCCGCGCGGCGACGCGCCTGTGGGCGCGGGGCATCCTGTTCGGGCTCCGCACGATCTGCGGCCTGCGCTACGTCGAGGAGGGGCGCGAGCGCATCCCGGCCGAGCCCTGCCTGATCGTTGCCAACCATCAGTCGGCCTGGGAGACGCTGGCCTTCCTGATCCTGGTGCCCGACGTGGCGATCATCGCCAAGCGCGAGCTCGTCGCGATCCCCGTGGTCGGCTGGTTCCTGCGGCGCTCGCCGATGATCATCATCGACCGCGCCAACGGCACCCAGGCCCTGCGCACGATGATCGACGAGAGCCGCGCCGCGGTGGCCGACGGGCGCTCGGTGCTGATCTTCCCCGAGGGCACCCGCGGCACCATCGACGAGAAGCTGCAGTTCAAGCGCGGCGTCGAGCTGCTGTACGGGCGTCTCGGCCTGCCGGTGCTGCCGGTGGCGGTCAATTCCGGGCTGTACTGGCCGACCGGGTCGTCGACGCGCGCCGGCACCGTGACGGTGAGCTACCTCGCCACCCTGGCGCCGGGCCTGCCGGCTGCCGAGTTCATGCGCGGCACCGAAGGCGCGATCGACAGCGAGCTCGATCGCTGGCGCCCGCAGGCGGCGTGAGGGCCCTCAATCGACCGCGCCGTAATAGGTGAAGTGCTTCCGCACCGGCTCGATCACGTCCCAGGTGCCGGAGAAGCCCTTCGGCGTGACGAAGGCGTCGCCCGCGCGATAGGTCTTCGAACGGCCCTCGGCGTCGGTGACGGTCACCACGCCTTCGAGCAGGTGGATGAACTCGTCCCGACCGAAATCGATGCGGAACTTGCCCGGCCGGCAGGTCCAGATCCCGGCGGCGAACAGCTTGTCGGGGCTCTCGTAGACGTAGGTCGCGGTCTGCTCGGGGCGGCCCGAGAGGATGCAGGAGCGCTCGGGCCAGTACGTCGCGCTCGGCGGCTGGACGGCCGGGAAGTCGACGTTCGTCATCGTCGGCCCGTCCAGCACCGGCGGCGGCGGGCCGGCCGGGCGGCGAAGGCCCGGCACCACCGCGAGGAACGCGGCGACGGGGCCTGCGAAGGTGTGGAGCAGCCTGGCGATTTCCATGTCGAACCCTTCCTCGAATCGATCGAGGGGCACGATCGGGCGGCGCGCCTTCACGGCGGGTTCACCGGCGCGCCAGGCCACGCCGATCGGCGCGCTTCGGGACGTCCTTCCCCGGATCGATGCGGAAAGCGTTAAGGAAGCCTCACCATGGCGGCCTTTCGCGGACCTCAGGGGGTCTGGGACTGCTTGATCCGCTCCTGCATCGCCTTGTCCTCGGGGCGCCCGTAATTGATGAAGAACAGGTTGCCGTCGACGGCCTTGCCCTTCTGCAGGTTCGAGAGCTGCACGGTGGTCAGGTAGCCCTGCGGATCGGTGATCCGCCACTGGCCGAGCACCTTCATGTCGGCATCGAAGTACAGCTGGATCTTCGAGGTCCCGCCGAGCGTGGCGCGGTCCTCCAGGCTGATGCGGACGCCGCCCGGGTCGTTCGAGACGTCGGTGACGGTGAGGTCGCGGGCGAGGTCGATCTTCTCGCGGACCAGGAACTTCAGTGGGGTCTGCGCGATGAAGTACAGGTCCTGGGTCGCGAGCTTGCGGTCGCGCACCGCCACCGAGGTGCCGTCGGCCACCACCTCCAGCGGCGAGGGCGCGTCGTAGTCGAAGCGCAGGCGCCCGGGCTTGGCGATGGTGAGCTTGCCGCCGATCTTCCGCCCGTCCGCGGCGATCTGGATGAACGAGCCGGTGAGCGTGCTCATGCCGTTGAAGTAGGCGTTGGCCTGGGCCAGCACGGTGGCGGCGTCCGGCGCCTCGTCGGAGGCGGCGGCCGGGGCGGGGGTCGGCGCGCCGACGGCGGCGACCTTCGCATCCGCCGCGGCGGGCTTGGCGGCGACCGGCTTGGCGGCGGGCTTCTCGGCCGAGCGCGACTTCGCGTCCTTCACCGAATCCTTGCTCGCATCCTTGGCCGCAGGCTTGGCGACCGTCTTCTTCGCGGGTGCCGCGGCCGGTGCGGCGGGGGCCGCCTCGGGCTCGGGCGCGGGAGCGGGCTGCTCCTTGCGGCCGAACAGGCCGTCGAGGAAGCTGCTGACCTGTGCGTCGGCCGGCGCCACCGGGGCGATCCAGGCCGCGACCGCGAGGAGCGATCCGGCAAGTCGGGTGCGGCGGCCGAGCATGGTCAGGCGTCTCCTGGGCGGGTGCGGGGTCCCGCAAGCGATGGTCGGCTTCAAGCGCGAAGGCGTGCGAAACGCCCGTCGCGCCGTGATGCCCCCTCGGGGCGCCGGGCCGTGTCGTCGGATGCCGTTAGAGCGGCGCCCTGTGGCGAAGATGCGACGCCGGCCGCGTTTCCGGCCGGCGCCTCGTGGTCACTCGTCGTCGTACATGCAGGCGGCGTGGGGCGCGCCCTCGACCAGGATCTCGCGCTTGCCGGCGTGGTTGGCCTGCCCGACGATGCCCTCGATCTCCATCCGCTCCATGATCGACGCAGCGCGGTTGTAGCCGATCTGCAGGCGGCGCTGGATGTAGCTGGTCGACGCCTTGCGGTCGCGTAAGACCACCTGGATCGCCTGCTCGTAGAGGTCGCCGGCCTCGCCGCCCGACGCCGCCACGAAAGCGCCGACGTCGAAGACCGGAAGGTCGGCTTCCTCGGTCTCGGCCTCGACCGCCTCGGCCTTGCCCTTGCCCCTGCCGGCCGATTTCGGCGCCTCGTCGGACCCGTCGTCGGCGGTGACCGCCTCGAGGTAGGCCGGGCGGCCCTGGCGCTTGAGGTGGGCGACCACGCTCTCGACCTCCGAATCCGAGCAGAACGGCCCGTGCACCCGGGTCGTGCGCCCGCCGCCGGCCATGAACAGC
>NZ_JAKSXU010000138.1:0-369 GCF_022829325.1 Methylobacterium sp. J-092
CCGTAGGCGGTCTGGGTGCGGGCGTCGAGGTTGATGCGCAGGCGGGTGCGGTAGCCGGTGCTGTCACCGTTGTTCGAGCCGTTCTGGCGCGAGTACGACGGCTGGTAGGCAGCGTCGAAGCGGGCGCGACCCGAAAGGCGCAGGCAGGTGTCGGTGCCGGGAATGTAGAAGAAGCCGGCGCCGTAGGCGGAGCAGACGCGGACGAATTCGATGGGGGCGGCCTTCTTGACCGGCAAATCGGCAGCCTGGGCGCCGGCGACGGCGGCGAAGCCGGCGGCCGAAGCGAGCAGGGTGCTCTTCAAAAGCGTCATAGATATCTCCAAAAGCTTCGAGACCCGAGGATCGTGTGGTCGCGGGGCCGGGGCCGAT
>NZ_JAKSXU010000142.1:0-361 GCF_022829325.1 Methylobacterium sp. J-092
ACCGCGATGCATCACGGCGATGCGGTCGCAGATCTTGGCGGCAACGCGCAGGTCGTGAGTGATGAACAGCATCGCGAGGTTCAGGCGCTGCTTGAGGTCTTCCAGCAGGTCGAGCACCTGCGCCTGGACCGAGACGTCGAGGGCCGAAACCGCCTCGTCGGCCACGAGCACGTCGGGCTCCATGGCGAGCGCCCGGGCGATGCCGATGCGCTGGCGCTGGCCGCCGGAGAAGGCGTTGGGGTAACGCTCGGCCGCGCTCGCCGAGAGGCCGACGAGGTCGAGGAGCTCGCGAGCCCGGGCGCGGGCCTCCCGCCGGGGCGTGCCGTGCGCGATCGGGCCTGCCGTGATGATCTGCTCGACG
>NZ_JAKSXU010000143.1:0-275 GCF_022829325.1 Methylobacterium sp. J-092
ACCGCGATGCATCACGGCGATGCGGTCGCAGATCTTGGCGGCAACGCGCAGGTCGTGAGTGATGAACAGCATCGCGAGGTTCAGGCGCTGCTTGAGGTCTTCCAGCAGGTCGAGCACCTGCGCCTGGACCGAGACGTCGAGCAGATCATCACGGCAGGCCCGATCGCGCACGGCACGCCCCGGCGGGAGGCCCGCGCCCGGGCTCGCGAGCTCCTCGACCTCGTCGGCCTCTCGGCGAGCGCGGCCGAGCGTTACCCCAACGCCTTCTCCGGCGG
>NZ_JAKSXU010000150.1:0-5603 GCF_022829325.1 Methylobacterium sp. J-092
CTGGCCTTCGCGGTGCGCCCCGGGGATGCGTCACCATCCACGGACTGAAGGCCCGCGCGCTGCCGCTGGTCGACGGGACGATGATCCGCAACGACGCGACCGGGGCGACGGTGATCGACCTCGGGCCGCCCGGGCGCGACCCGCTCGCCCTCTACCGGTGAATGAAGTTGCAAGTTGGATAAGGGATTTTAATTCGTGAGACAATCATAGATTTAATTATTCTTATTATTTTATCCGGCTGTTCCGTCGGCGGCCGAGACCGAACGCGGCTCCTGGGGCTCCCTGTGTGGTTCTTGGCCTATTCGACAGATCGTTCGGTTTCGGACAGTTGCCGCGCCTCGATCAGCCCGGATAGTGCTTCGGCCTCGGGGTCGGACAGGTGCCCTTTCCCGAACTGACGGAGTACATCCAACGCTCAACTTGGGTCGGATGTGGAACGTCAGCTTCTGGATCGGAGACCAAGGTCCGGTAGCCACCCTTCTCGGACCTTGCTGCGTGCAGCCTTGCGAGTCGGGAAAACGGTCGAATAACCGATAAAAAAGAAAATGGGATAGCCGTCTTGCTTAGGCGGATCTTTGCTAGCCCGTTTCAAGCAATTACAAATCAATCAAAACCTAATACACTACCGTATTATTTAATGAATTCTTTGTTTTTGATAATAAATTTGAAATATTTGTTTTTTAGGAGTGATATTATTGATTAGTCAATGGATGAAGATAATTGTCACAGAAAAGTGCATAAACGACCTTTGTCAAAAGCCGAAATAGCGACTTAAGAAACATTTAGCTGTCTCTCGCTATGATCGGCCTGATCGCTCGTGTGCGCTTGTGCGCAGGTCGGGTGCGACCTGAAGGCTTCTTGCCATGCTTTCGCCCTTACGCGTTGTGTCCAAATCTATGCACGACGAAGCTCCTGAGCAATCCAGCCTCCGGAGCGCTGCCACGGCATTGCCGATGTTGCTGCCCTACCTGAACTCTGTTCGGCATGGCTTGCTACTAATCGACGAGCATGGGCGCGTCATCCTCGTCTCTGGTCAGTCGCTAAGCCTTCTCAGCAGTCACAACGCACTGATTTCGGAAGGCTCTTCTGTCCGACACATCCTTCGCATCGTTCGCAACAGCGCGGGAGATCATTGGAAGCAGGTACGAGCGCAGCTGCGTCGTTCCTTTGCACAAGCCGAAAGCTCTACCTTCGAGATTACGCTTCATGAACACCTCCTGGGCATCGGCCTATACCCCGTCGCCGATCAAGGATGGGCAATCACGTTCGAGGACGTCACCGCGCGTCGGGCCGCCGAAGTTCAGGCCGACGAAATGGCTCGGCACGATCCGCTCACAGGCCTGCCGAACCGGCTTCTCCTGCGTGAGCGCCTTAAGGAGTCAATCGGGCGCCTGCAGCGCACTGGCGAGGCGTGTGCCGTCCTGCTGATCGACCTAGACCGGTTCAAGCCCGTCAACGACACGTTGGGTCATCCGATGGGGGATGCCCTGCTGAAGAAGGTCGCCGATCGACTGCGCTCCACCGTGCGGCCGACCGATACCGTGGCGCGGATCGGCGGCGACGAGTTCGTCATCCTACAGACCGGCGTCAAAGAGGCCGCCGACACGCAGGCGCTGGCCCGCCGCCTCGTGGACCTGATCGGACGGACCTACATGGTCGACGGCCACCTGCTCACCATCGGGGCCAGCGTTGGCGTTGCGCTCGCGCCGGGCGACGGCAGCGATGCCGACACCCTCCTGAAGAACGCCGACCTTGCGCTCTACCGGGCCAAGCTCGACGGGCGAGCCACCTACCGCTTCTTCGAGCCGGAGATGGATGCGCGTATGCAGGCGCGCCGGCAACTCGAACTCGACATGCGCCAAGCGCTGGCGCGTCGTGAATTCCAGCTGCACTACCAGCCGCAGCTTCAATTGGAAGGCAACCGGCTGGTGGGCTGCGAGGCGCTGATCCGCTGGCAGCACCCGGTGCGCGGGATGGTCTCGCCCCTCAACTTCATCCCGTTGGCCGAAGAGATCGGCCTGATCGTGCCGATCGGCGAATGGGTGATGCGCCAAGCTTGCCGCGATGCGGTGACCTGGCCCGCCCCACTCTCGGTCGCCGTCAACGTCTCGCCGGCCCAGTTCAAGAGCGAGCGTCTCGTCGAGATGATCATGTCTGCGCTGGCCGCCTCCGGGCTGCCCGCCACGCGCCTCGAGGTGGAGATCACCGAGGGCGTCCTCCTGCAGCATAGTGAGAAAACCCTGCAGACCTTGCACCGCCTACGCGAACTTGGTGTGCGCGTGTCGATGGACGATTTCGGCACCGGCTACTCGTCCCTGAGCTACCTGCGCAGCTTTCCCTTCGACAAGATCAAGATCGACCGATCCTTCGTGAGCGATCTGTCCGGCAAGCGCGACGGCGAGGCGATCATTCGCGCCATTGCCGGTCTCGGCAAGAGCCTCGGCATGACCACCGTCGCCGAGGGCGTCGAGACGGCTGACCAGATGGAGCGCATCCGCGCGGAGGGCTGCACCGATGTTCAGGGCTACCTGATCAGCAAGCCGGTTCCCGCCTCCGAGGTTCTGAAGTTCCTTTCCGCCGACCTCACAGCCTACTGACCGATCTTTCCGCCTGGAGCTTTTTGCCGTGAGTGATCTCTACCGCCTCGTCTATGCCAGCAAGAACCACCTGCAGGGAACGGACGCCGAGGTTGCCGAAGCCGTCTCGCAAATCCTAGCCGCGTCTCAGCGCAACAACGCCAAGGTCGACGTCACTGGTGCGCTGATGTTCAACGCAGGCGCGTTCGCGCAGGTGCTGGAAGGCCCGCAGCCGGGTGTCGAGAGCACCTTCGAGCGCATCCAGTGCGACCCGCGCCACGGCGACGTAACGGTTCTGCAATGCGGCCCGGCCAAGAGCCGCAGCTTCACGAACTGGTCGATGGCCTTCGTGGGCCAGTCCGCGACCGGCCGCACCCGTTGGGAGGGGATCGCCGCTGCGAGCGGCTTCGATCTGACCCGGCTCGACGGCGACGCGGTTTTCGCCATGCTGCACGACTTGGTGCTGGATGAGGAAGGCGTCCCGGCCGCCGCGCCCGTTCCTGCCGAGCTGCCTAAGACAGTCGACATCTCCAAGACGGCCGAAATGCCCTGCACCGGATTGGACGTCGAGCGCGTTCGCGCGGAGCTGCTGGAACCTGGCCGAGCCTTCCAGGCCTCGACTGAGGCGGAGCTGGTCACCCGCTCGCGCTATCGGGACGAAGCGGCCCCGTCGTTCAAGCGCGCGCCGGCGAAACCCGAACTCGCCCGATCCGAAGCCTTGAAGGCGGATCCCAGCAAGCTCGATGCGGTCCTAGCCCTCCTGCGGGATGCTCTCGCCCAAGAGCGTCAGCGCACGACCGACCTTCGCAATGACCTCGATGACCTGCACATCGCCCTCGCCCTTGAGCAGAAGCAGTCGGACGAGATCCGTTGCGAAAGAGATCTTTGGGCTTGGCGTGCGCAACTGCTGGCAAAAGCGATCGGCCGGGAAGCCGGTGAACTAGAGAGCAATTTGGATCCGACAGAAGCCGAGGCTTCCATGGCTCACGGCCAAAGCGCCTCGATAAGAGTCGTTGCCTGAGGAAAGGTCGAGTAGGCAATGGAAGCCTTAGACTGCCACCGCGCTTTTGCCTTCCATGCGCCCGATGCTGGCCACGATGACCAGGATGGCAGAGAATGGGTTCGCGGTGGGGGTTGTGGACGTGTCAGACGGTGCCGCGCACTCAGCCTTCTGGAAGTCGTTCCACTGCCCGTTCAATGTGCCAGCCTGCTTGGCGGCTTGGTACTTCACGGAACAGTCCTTGGCGGATAGCGCCAAAGCTGGCGAGGCCAGCATGGCCGCACCAAAGGCGAGTGACAGGACGGATCGTGCGAGAGGAGCCTTGAGGGGGTAAGTCTCCAGACCGAACCATGCGCGGCCGACAGCGCTAAGATGGCCCAGCCGGAGTTGTCCAACAATCACTTAGCTCGCGCGTCCGTCAACTCGGATCACACGTCACTAGCTCGATGTTGTCGAGAAAGGCACGCCTCGCTACAGCGCGCCATGGATAAGCTCGAAGCCCTTCTGGACCGCCTCAAGACCCGGCAGCGCGACCTAATCATGGAAGCCGCTCAGTACGATACGATGCCAGCCGACAGCACGTTGAAGCGGATTGCGGAGCTTGAGAACGCTATTGCGGCGGTGGAGGCAGTAGCGGATGAGGAACGGACTCGGCGGAGGGAAGTGTGCCCAAAGTAAGCCCTCCCTCATAAGCACAGCAGCACCCCGAGCATCATGACCTGTAAAGCCAGCAGGAAGCTGATCAGTATTTTCGCATCGCGATCATAAATGATCTGAGCCAGCCGCTCAGCCTCGGTCTGCATCAGACCTGGCCCTCGCGCGACCTGTGTAAGAGAGCATAAGGTGCCCGGTGGGGTTCCACACCATTGCGATGCGCCGCTTACTGGATCTGTGCGCGTCCACTTCGTAAGCCGCGATTGTGACAGCCTCGATTTCGCTGTCGGCTTCGTAGAGCAAAGGTTTCCCGCTGGGTGTGCCGGCTGAACCTATCTGCTGCACCCTGACACTGTAAGCCATCGCGTGCCCTCCAGCATTTGGCGCCCGCGCCAGCCGATCGGGGAAAAATTCCGCCGGCGCGGGCGTTACCGAAGTTGCCGACCGGCAGCGACGGCGACAGAACGTCGCATAGGCCACCGCCTTTCATATTATCAAAAGAACGAAATGAACGCAGTAAACGAATAAAAAATTTGAATTTTTGGGAAATTCGATAATAATTCGATCAAATCTTAAGGCTCACCTTTTGAGTATCTGTCTCGTAAGAGCGTCGTGGCGGCTTTGCTCAAGTCGTTTCGATCGCTCACGGGTTATGACCTGAGATTACCCGCTGTGCGTCTCCTCCCGAACCAACTTCGCCCCGCCGCCAGTCTGGTGCGCGGGGCGTTTTGGCATTGAGATCGAGAGCGTGGGGCGGGTAGGCGTAGGGGTCGGTCATAACGCTTGCCGCCTCGCGCAGATCATCCAGGCATCGCGGTCTGCGCGGGCCACGACCAACTCAGCCTGCAACTCCTCCACACGGGCATGCATCTCGCCGGCATCGACGGCGGTCTCGATTAAGAGTTCCTGAGCCTCGGCGAGCGCCGCGCGCAATTTCGTGTTCTCGGTCGCGAGCGCTAGGACCAGAGCCGTCGTCTCGTCGCTCATCCTTCGGCAACTTGTTCGGCGCATGCTGAGCTACGCTGCATAGGCGGCCAGCTGATCGCCCCCAATCCGCTGCGGCGGCCCTGCTTTCCCACCCCACAGCAGGGCCGCCTCCCACAGTCCAGTTGATCCGCCTACAGCGTGCCCTTCGGGTCCGATGCCGGCTCGACCTCGCGCGCACCCCACATCGGACCTGGTTGCGAAAGGCTAAGCCGAAACGCGGCGATCAGGCGTGCTGGAAGTCGGCCGGCACCTTACCGCCGTTCTCCGCGAACTTCTGGACCACCTGCTTGTGCAGCCAGACGTTCATCGTGGCCAAGTCGTCCTTGTCGCCGGTGTAGTGCAGCTCGTCAGCGAGCTGCTTGCGGGCGGTCAGGCTGCTGTCGAGG